>JBEAZL010000348.1:0-4335 GCA_041170085.1 Bacteroidota bacterium | reverse complement strand
AGGGTATCCAGCAGAATTGAAGGACACTCAGGCGTATTCGCAAACGCAGGCATATCAAAAGGATCAGTAACAGTTGTAGACAATACGTTCATGGCATCGTCCATGATTTCGATAGTGATCTCAACGTTAGACTGGTCGGTGTTACCGTTGTTGCGGAAGATGGCACCGGCGAGCATACCACCGTTAGCAGCCGTAATGGCCTGCTCAAGCGGAGTGATGCGGTATTCCCAGATATTGAAGATATCACCGTTGGTTACCTGAACGATTTCGAGGTCATTCACTACTGGATTTTCATAGATGCATACATCATCAATTCCCCAGAAGTAGTGTGAGTAACCAGTGTTTGGAGCTGAGTTATATGCCCAGCGGATCAGCACGCTCTCTTCACCGGCAGCTGCACAAGAAATGTCAACTACAGTGTAGAGTGGGTTAGCTGAAAGAGTATTCGCTGATGGGAAGAAGCTTCCCTGAGCCGGGAACACAGTCCAGTTAGAACCACCATCAGTTGAAACCTCAACTGTAAGCGGAGAAGCTGAGAAGCAGCAGTAACGGAAGTACTGGTAGTATTCCACGACTACTGAGTTCAGGCTACCGCAGTTGAGTTCCGGAGCATACAGAAATCCTGTTACATCTTCGAAACCGTCAGAGATTGGTGTGTTGTAAAGATCGCAGTCGAAAATCACCCAGCCATTGTCGGCAGTTGGTGAATCGAGCGGATCAATGTTGGTAGAGAATTCACCACCAGGGCTGTTGGCGTTTGCTTCCATCCAGATCTGGTTATCCCCGCTGTCTTCGAAAGTCCATGCACCGTATGGGTTGTTACCATCGAAGCCATTGGCGAAGTCTTCACAGAAAAACTGGTCACCTCTTTCATGTTTTGGCATGGCGAGGTTTTGCTGGCCAGCCAGACGTGATTGAGCGATTTCGTGAGCAGTCGCTGGCTGCTTCGAGCTCTCATGGTCAGTAATTACCGACTGATTGAGCTGTGCAAACACGCCTCCTGCGAGAAAAAGAGTGCTGCAGAGTAAGTAGATTTTTTTCATCCTGATTGTGTTGATTTTAACGTGCCGAAAATACTGCGTGAGAGGCATATACCCTACCTGACAAACAGAAAAAGGCCCCCTTTCGGAGGCCTTTTTTAGTTTTTTATAAAAATGGACCGTCGCTTAGCGAACGATCATCTCTTTAGTGATCTGTGAAGTACCATCAGTAAGCGTGTAAGTGTAAACACCTGCGCTGAGCTCAGAAACGTTTACATCGATAAAGTGCTTACCAGTACCCTTGGTACCCTGATTCATAACCATTACTTCGCGGCCGGTCATGTCACGCACGGTGAGCACAACGTTGGCAGCCTCAGTGAGGTTGTAAGTAATCATGGTGTTGTTAACGGCTGGGTTAGGAACGTTCTGCATCAGTTCCATGTTGCCAACAGCAACAGGCTCGTTAACAGCGATGCTTGGATCCATGATCAGCTGTACAGCAGGGCTCCAGTTCCATCCCACATACCAGTTTACTTCGTCACCCACACCGAAAGGACCGTAGTTTACAGTACCGAGGTCTTCGTCGAGAACGTTGGCAAGAAGGTAAAGACGGTCACCGCTTTCTTCCTTACGGATTTCAACGATATAGCCGCTTCCTGCAGTTACATCAACTGCATCTTCGAAAGGAATTACAACGTACTCAAGGCTACCAACCTCATCGCTTGTGATGGTGTGGTATTCAGACTCACCCAGGTAAGAAAGATCCTGGATGTTTTCTCCGATTTCGTAGATGTATGCCTTAACGTCCTGGTTAGCATCTGTAGCATCTCCGAAGAGAACACGGATACCACCGGCAGCACCGTCGGCGTTCATGAAGTAAGTACATCCGATAGCAATTTCATCATCCTGGTCGAAACCGCGCTGCACGAGCTCGTTATCTGTGCTGTGTGCGAAGATGAAATCAGTGAATTCAAATTCCTTGCTGTTTGAGTTTCCTTCTGGAAGATCATCTGCAGGAGCTTCAACGGTCAGTGTGTAAACACCTACTGCGTTTCCGATATCCTGTGGACCAGTCCATACTGTATCTACAGCTGATGGGTCGAGAGAAACAGCTACTGAAGTGCTGTAAGAACCAGGACCGGTGATGTTGAAATCAACTTCTGTTCCGTCCTGAGCATTGTAACCGTAGTTGGCGAGAACAGCACCGAAGTTCAGTTCGCCCACCTGAGCAGAAGGAATCTTGGTGTATTCGTAGTCACCAACAAAGTCACCATTGTATACGCTGGCAACGCTGATGTCGTTTGCAGGGGTTTCGAAAACCTCTACATCATCAACCATCCATGCGTATCCCCATGTACCCTTCCAACGGAAGCGCAGCCAAAGCTGAGTCGCGCCATCAGGAATACCAGCTGACAGATCAAAGATCTTCAGGGTTGGGTTAGTAACAGGATCCTGAGTAGCCATACCAGGCCACAGTTCGTAACGGGTTCCGGCAGGAGCCTCGCTCACTTCATAAGTGGTTGGGTCTGGCCAGGTAACGCCATCTGTAGAAATTTCCACGAGGCAATACTCGTTTCCATCGCTGGCACCACCGTCCCACATGCGGTACTGATTGTAAAACTTAACGCTTACAAAGTCGTAACCAGTGATGTCGATAGCCTCAACGTTCTGGAACCAGCAGTTCTCAACCCAGTCACCACCGGTTGAACCACCAAAAAGGTCAGAGTCAACGCTCATGTAACCATTAGCAGAGGTCGGAGAAGCGATTTCATCGATCGCAGCCGGACCAGAAGGAGGGTTAATTCCACATTCGAAGTTGATTCCTTCGATGAATTCAGTGTAACCCGCATCGTTGGCGTTAACTGTCTCCCACACTGAACAATCTGAAAAGTCATCACTCCAGATAACTTCACGATCAGCTGGGAGTGTGATCACATTTGACGGAGCGGCACTACCACGGCTGGCGTACTGCTTGCCGAGAGCTGTAGGAGCATACTTCACCTGAGCCATTCCGGTTCCGGCGATGAGCGCACCTGCAATAAACAAGTAGATTTTCTTCATGATACTTTTGATTTGAGTAATACAAAATAGGTCGAAACTGGCGGCGAAAGTAGCCATTTCAGAGGACAAAACACGAATATTCCATCGTCTTTTTTTCCCCTGTTCCGGCACTCTGTCCCAGGCAATGAAACTACTACAACAATGTTCTGCTAAACCCTACTATTTCAGGCCTCCACAGACATATACTGCTCAATCGGCGGGCATGTACATACGAGATTCCTGTCGCCAAAGGCGTTGTCCACCCTGGCCACAAATGGCCAGAATTTAGCATCGCGGAGGTCTCCTGAGGGATAGGCTGCCCTTTCACGGGAATAGGAATGCTTCCATTCTGAGGCAGTCAGCTCACCCGCTGTGTGCGGAGCCATCTTGAGCACGTTATCGGCTTTGTCTGCAATGCCTCCCTCTACCTCGGCAATCTCCTGGCGGATGGAAATCATAGACTGGATAAACCGGTCGAGTTCGTACTTCGGCTCGCTCTCAGTTGGCTCAATCATGAGCGTTCCCGCAACAGGGAAAGACACTGTCGGAGCATGGAAGCCATAGTCGATCAATCGCTTGGCAATGTCCTCAACTTCAATTCCGGCCTTTTTGAATTCGCGGCAATCCAGAATCATCTCGTGTGCCACTGTGCCATTGCTTCCCGTATAGAGAACGTCGTAGTGACCTACCAGCCTGGCCTTGATATAGTTGGCGTTGAGTATGGCGTATTTCGTGCTGTCCGTAAGCCCTTTGCCTCCCAGCATCTTGATGTATCCGTAGGAAATCAGCAAAATGAGGGCGCTTCCCCATGGGGCACTGCTCACTGCGGGAATGGCTTTTTCACCACCAGTCGCTACCACCGGATTGCCCGGAAGGAATGGAACCAGGTGTGCGGCCACTCCGATGGGGCCCATGCCGGGACCGCCACCACCGTGAGGAATAGCAAATGTCTTGTGGAGGTTCAGGTGACATACATCCGCGCCAATGAGACCCGGACTGGTAAGTCCAACCTGGGCATTCATATTGGCTCCGTCCATATACACCTGTCCACCGTTTTCATGGATGATTCCGGTGATCTCGCGAATACCTTCTTCGAATACACCGTGGGTAGAAGGGTAGGTAACCATCAGCGCGGCGAGACGATCTTTGTATTGCTCCGCCTTTGCCTTCAGGTCCGGTATATCGACGTTTCCATTCTCGTCGCACTTCACCACAACAACCTCCAGACCTGCCATTACAGCAGAGGCCGGGTTGGTTCCATGTGCAGAGGAAGGAATGAGACAGATATTTCTGTGGTGATCGCCACGGCTCTCGT
>JBEAZL010000347.1:0-2942 GCA_041170085.1 Bacteroidota bacterium | reverse complement strand
CCCTGTACGCGCACCTCTGATCGAGATTCCGCCGCCGGTACCTGCAGTGTTCACACCCGCAACGGTTGTTGCGATACCCAATGCACTTCGGCTTGGCATCTTATCTATTTCTTCACGGGTTACTGTTCCACCGGAAGAACCACCGTCCTTGTCGATGAGTGGCACTTTGAAGTCTACGATCTCCACAGTCTGAAGCTCAACTCCGGCGCTCATCTCTACGTTCACGAACTGGATTTTTCCGCTCGAAACGGGAACAGCTGAAATGCGCTGAGGCTTGTAGCCCACAAATTTGAACTCCACATCGTAGGTACCAGCCTCAATCGGCTTGATGGTGTATTCACCATCGATGTCCGTGGTTGTACCTGTCAGGAGATTACCATTGAGGTAAACGGTTATCGCCACGAATGGCAATGGTTCACCGTTGTCCTTGTCGGTTACTTTACCCTTCAGGGTACCCGACGAGATCTGTGCGAAAGACCCAATGGCAGAAAACAGTACGAATGCTAGCAGTAGGTAAATCTTTCTCTGCATAAAAGACAGGTTAAAGGATTGTGATTATTCAGGTTTCTTTTACAGCGGGCGCTAAGATAGAATTTTTTCAATGCGTTAACATGCCTTAACAAATCTCCGGCACGCTTTATTTCACTTGAGATTCCGACTGACTGAAACTCAATGAAATGCACACACAGATTTACGGGTTCGAAACGCATGAGACAAATGTACGTCCCACCTTCCGAAGGGTTTGCAGACAAGCCCCTCACAATCAGGAAATAATATACACGTCAGAAAAAATGTGAAAACGCCCGGGGTGTACCTTCCGGGATGAAAACAGATGACTACAATTTTGATTTACAGAGTGATAACTCTATACCCTGCGCTTTCTGAACCAGCGCTTATACCAGGGGACATCCTTGCCCCAGGACTGCTTCTGCGACCGCTTCATATTACGTTTCATCCGCTTCTGGGTCGACTTGTCCTGAATGGACTTGTGATGATCTAAACGGTCGCTGTATTTACCCTCAATCTCGGCCCGTTGCGCGGCTTTTTTCTCGGCAGCCTCCTTTTGTGCCTGCTCTGCAGTTATCTGCTTCTGCTTTGGCGGCCGCTTCCGCTGCTTCTGAGCATCCGCACCAAGCGAGATTACCAACAGGGGAACTATCAGGAACAGCCATTTTCTCATGCGGGCCTAACGAGGTTTTAGTAGAAATCGTATATGAACTTGATGATCTCAATGTCGTGGCTGGCCAGGTCATGGTCCAGAATTGCCTCAATGAACATGGTATCGGTGTACAACACTTCTATTTCGCGCATCAGTTCGCCCGATTGACGGTACTCTACCTTGAGCAGGTTTCCGACTGTGTCGTACACGAAATCATCGGTGCGCACTGCACCACCCGCATTGTCTGAATATGTTATCCGGCTCACCCACCCCTTGTCGTTGTATACGTATTCCGATGTACGGGTCTTGCCCGACATAGTCAGCTCCTCTGTTCTGGACGTGATGTAACCCAGGTTATTCTTCGTGATAATCTCATTGGAGTATAAGAGCTGATAATTGTTGTAGCTGGCTTTTCGCAAGCCGAAGTCGCCCACGTCTGAGTACTGGAATGTTTCCGAGTTAATGCTGGTCGTCTTGCCCGGAATAAGCTTGTTGGCCTCACCAGATATATTCTCTGCAGTTTCATAGTCAGCCCTCACCACATTGGTTCCCTCATAAACGTATTTGGTAGAGAAAAAGCCTTTCTGACTCTTTTCACTTCTCAGTTCAACCTGACCGAGGTCATTGCGCTTGAATTCAACAGTCAGGCTATCTACCAGACTGAGCACACTGGTTACCTTATCAATCTGTGTAAGCAGCCCCACCTCATTGAAATGAAATACCTGAAGATCCGGCTTCTGATCAATCGGACGGTTCGGCCTCTTGACCGCATGAGTACATGTAACCGAACAGACCTTGTTCTGCCACAGAAACTCGCGGTTGAAATACATTTCTTCCCTGAAAGCATTGCCCAGCCTGTTATCAATGATCTGACCCATTGAAAAAACGGGTAATACACTCAGAAATAAAAGAAGTGGAAGTATTCTCATGCCAGCAATGTAATTGCTTCCGTTATGTCGGTCACAGGCGGGAAGCAGGTCTTATTGCGACAAACATAGATACCATGGTCTTTACCTGATTTGCCCTTGACTACGGGCAATTCACTTTCTCCTGTTGAATACAATACCAGGATGTCCTGACGGTTCATGGACCTCAGTTCCTTATATGCACTCCGGAATTCGCTGCCCACGCATACAACCTCAGCAATACCACAGCTGAAATAAACGTATGCCCGGAGCCAGTTGGTGTATCCCGAGGCGAAGTCGACAGAGGGTAAAATGGTTCCCAGCATTCCTGCGGCGAGTTCCTCCCATTCAGGTCTTTCACTGATGCGGGAAAGGAGCAACAGGTTGATGCACATCTCGCTATTCACGGAAGGAATGACATTGTCTGAAACTTCTGTTTTGGAAGTAAACAACAGAGACTCCTCATCAGAGGGTGAGAGACGGAAAAAGCCTGATGACTGATCGAAGTACCGGTTCATCATTTCACCAGTGTATCGCTCAGCCTCGAGATAAAACTCATCGCCACAGCCGGCCCTTCCAAGGGCTATGAGCGCACTGATGAAAAAAGCGTAATCATCAGCATAACCCTGGGCAGACAACACCCCGGAAGTTCTCTGATGACAGATCTTTCCTGAATCATCAATCAAATATTTTCTTATGGCGGTGATCAGATCAATAGCGCGTTTGCGATATGCATCATTTCCGGTGGCGAGATAAACCTCGCACCATCCGGAAACAAGCATGGCGTTCCATGATGTCAGACACTTATGATCTATTCCGGGTTTTATCCTAGCCGAGCGCACTTCTGACAATCTTCTTCGCAGACCTTCGTATCTATC
>JBEAZL010000346.1:0-2576 GCA_041170085.1 Bacteroidota bacterium | reverse complement strand
ACAGAGGGCTCTGAATTGGGGACAGAGGTGTTGATTGAAGGGTCAAAGATCAAAGGTCAGTCACCTGCACAGTGTCCCAAAGGAACCACGATTGAGGTCAAGAATCTTTTCTTCAATGTTCCCGCCAGAAGATATTTTCTGAAGAGTGATCAGGTGGAACTCCGCCATATCATTGATGAATTTGAACGTGTAGCCATACCACATTATAATATTTCGTTTACACTCAGCCATAATGGATCTGAGTTGCTGAATCTTCCCAAAACTGCATTGCGACAAAGGATTGTGCATGTGTTTGGTTCAAAGTACAACGAGAAGCTCGTGCCGGTGGAAGAGGAAACAGCCATTGTGAATGTTTCAGGCTTTGTTGGAAAGCCTGATGCAGCGAGGAAAACACGAGGTGAGCAGTTTTTTTTCGTCAACAACAGGTTTATCAGGAACTCATATCTTCATCATGCCGTGATGAGTGCATATGAGGAATTGTTGCCATCCGGATACTTCCCCTTGTATTTTGTTTTTCTTGAAATTGATCCGGCCCAGATTGACATCAATATTCATCCAACCAAGACGGAGATAAAGTTTCAGGATGAGCGTGCGGTTTATTCCATTCTGCATGCTGGTATCAGACGTGCGTTGGGACGTCATAACATTTCACCGGTTTTGGATTTCAATCAGGATATGGCCATTCAGATTCCATTCGGGAAATCTGCTCCAGAGCCCCGTGAGCCCGGCATTGCTATTAATCCGGCGTTCAATCCGTTTACGGAAGAAACAACATCGAGGAGCTCTGGAATCAAAACTGGTTGGCAGAATGATTCACGAAGCACGCAGCAGCCGGCAGGCTGGGAAGAGCTTTTCGAAGTTTCGTCGGCAGTGAAGACCGAACCGGTCTCGATTGAGCCGGAGCTCGAACTTGAGTTGGATGAGGACCTGCACCTGATACAGTTTCACCGCACCTATATCTTTTTTCAGCATCACACAGGAACCGTAATTGTTCATCAGCAACGGGCGCATGAGCGCATCCTGTACGAACAGTTCCTTCGGTCGTACTCTGCGGGATCATCCACACAGAAGCTTTTGTTTCCTGAAGAAGCGCCCGTTTCTTCTTCGAGAATAACCTTGCTGGCTGAATGGATTCCGCACCTGAAAAAGATTGGTTGGGAATGCGAGATTGCAGGTGAATCAGTGGTCATTACAGGTGTTCCTTCTGAATTAACCTCCGGTGAGGTTCATGAAGTGTTTCACCGCGTAACAGATGACTTGTTTCAAAGTGGCGGCTTTAATCCGGGTCAGGCCGCAGAGCGAATTGCTCAGACCATGGCCCGACATTCATGTCTTCGCAAGGGTCAGATGCTGACTAACCCGGAGATGACCGATCTGCTTACCCGATTGTTTGATTGCGATCAACCATACTTTAATCCATCAGGGAAACCCGTCATGATTACTCTTGACCTGAGATTCCTTGAGCAAACTTTCCGCTGATATGTTGGAACGCATGCCTCTTGTGGTGAAGAACATTGTTATCATCAATGTACTTCTCTTTCTCGCCAGCCAGGTCATTCCCGGTTTATATCCATTGCTGAGCGGCCATTATTTTATCTCTCCGGATTTTGCTCCCTGGCAGGTGGTATCTCACATGTTTATGCATGGAGGTATTGCACACATCTTCTTCAACATGTTCGGCGTGGTGGTATTCGGTTCAGTGCTCGAACAGATATGGGGCCCGAAGCGCTTCCTCACATATTACCTGCTTAGCGGACTGGGTGCATTTGCCCTGCACATGTTCATCAATTTTCTGGAGATAAGGTCACTGGCTGAGCTTATAGGAGAAGAAGGTTATGCAGAAGTACTGAGGCGCGGAAAAGAGCTCATGGATACAGGATATGTATTCACCGACAGAAACATGCAAAATCTGAATTATGCCATCCATACCGGTATGGTGGGTGCTTCAGGTTGTCTTTTCGGATTGCTCATAGCATTTGGTGTATTGTTCCCCAATCTTGAACTGATGTTGTTGTTTCCACCGATTCCGATCAAGGCAAAGTGGTTTGTTCTTGGTTACGGTGCCATAGAAATTTTACTTGCTATCCGTAACGCAGAGGGTGATAATGTGGCGCATTTTGCACATATCGGAGGTATGCTTTTCGGCTATCTCATTCTCAAGTATTGGCAGAGCAGGGGTGTACGATTGAACTAGGCGAGAGATGAGCAATTTCTTCATAAACGGCCGGTATTTCAGGTGGATACTCTTCAGTAATGTGGGGGTCTTCCTGTTCCTTCAGGTAGCTCTTCTCATCCTGTTTTTTCTCAAGAACGATGCATTGGTTCAGGAGATTGAACAGGGATGGTTTCTTTCATCCTATTCGAGTCCCGGAGAGCTTTTGAGGAGGCCCTGGACGGTTCTGACTCACATGTTCACACATGTGCAGTTCCTTCATTTTCTTTTTAATATGATGGTGCTCTTTTTTTCAGGGCAACTTTTTCAGCATCATTTCGGCGACCGCAGATTACCGGATGTATACCTGTTGGGAGGATTGTCGGGATTTCTTTTCTTTTTTCTCGCCTACAACATATTCCCT
>JBEAZL010000345.1:0-9672 GCA_041170085.1 Bacteroidota bacterium | reverse complement strand
GCATTTGGCACAGGGCTGGTGAAGAAAACTCCTACGTCGGACTGGCTGCACAGTTCTGTAGGTCCGGTGATATCCGAAAGCACCACAGGGACAGTCTCAACGATGAGTGTGAAGTATGCCGGCAGACTATAGCATCCGGGCTCTCCCTCGGCAACCACCTGATAGACTCCTGCTTGTTGTGATTGGATATTTACAAGTTCCCAGACATTTCCATGGAAGGTCACGCCATCCGGACTTGTCCAAATGATGTTGTATCCCTGATCCATTACCAACAGGGTCAGGTTTTCACCCTCACAAACTGTTGCGGAAGGGGCCATGGCGAGAATCGGTGCAGAAGGTGGGTTGCACAAGTTGAAGGTCTCTGTTCTGGTTACGCTCCACTTGTCAGATTCATCTCTCACCCTTACTGAAATGGTGTGCTCACCCGGACCGAGGATGTTGGGATTAATGCTGAAGGATTCACTGATGGAAGTACCCGGATTCAAAACGTTCAATGGGGTTCCATTTCCAGGTCCCGGGTCAGTGTTATCAAAGAAATATTCTGCATGATTGATAACTGCCACAGGCTCTGGCGGCGAAGGCACATCACCGTCATTGATATACACGGGCAATGTCCTTGTTATTCCCCAGCGACCTTCAGAATCGCGCATGCGAACGGAGAGATAGTGGTATCCCACGGTAAGGCCGGTAGTTGGAATATCCGCGAAAGATGTGATAGAGGAACCAACCGGAATGGTGACAGGACTCGCATTGCCTGGTCCCGGATCATTATCGAAGAAGTACTCCGCGTAAACAATATCGTTACCATCCGTAATGACCTGCACATCCGGAATGGTCACAGGCAGGGTTACCGGGCAAACGCCATCACTGATCGTTACACTGTAAACACCGGACAATACTCCGGCAATTATTGGTGTTTGCTGTCCTCCGGACCATTGGTAGTCGTACAGATAAGAGCTACCGCCGCTTGCCAACACACCGGCACTTCCGTTCGCATCTCCGTTGGTGGAAGCATTGATGGTGAGTTCAGCACTCAACACAGGAATCACATTCACGTAAACTGAATTTGATGCCTGCAAGACACCGTTTGGATCGAGGTAAGAACATTGATAATAGCCGGTGGCCGATACTGTGATGGATTGACTTGTTTGTCCATCACTCCACAGGTATTCTGTGCCGTTGGGTGCAGTAAGAATTACATTGCCGCCATCACAGAATTCAAGTGGTCCGGAGACACTCAACAGAGTGCTAAATAAAGGACCAATAACTATGTTGTTGACGATAGAAACCTGACAATCGGTTGATCCATTGCTGGCTGTGAGCACCACCTGATAGGTTCCGGGGGTATTGAACGTGTAGGATGGATTAGCGTTGTTCGAATCAGCAATACCATCTCCATCAAAATCCCAGCTATAAGTAACCTCAGGAAGAACATTCACACTGCTATTGACGAAATTAACCTGCTGTCCGGCAACTGCATCATTCCATGAGAATGAAGGCTCAGGAACAGGACATGGTGGAATCACAATGGTGAAGCTCTGGCTGCGTGTAACAGACCAATAGCCTCCTAAGTCGCGAACGCGGAATGATATTTTATGCGTACCCGGAGTGAGAGAGGAAACATCGACAGCAGAGGGGAAGGAGATATTGGTGCCAACTTCTACTTCCATAGCCGTTGCATTTCCAACTCCCGGATCCACATCATCGAAGAAATATTCTCCCAGGGTGATCGGTAACTGATAATCCGGCAATGTGGGAGGTAAGGTCACATCGATAAAGAAAGGTGACGTGCGGGTCATTCCCCATCGACCAGCTGCATCCATGAAGCGCACGGAAAGGCTATGGAAACCTGATGTCAGGCCATTCAGGTCAATGGATACATCAGTGAGGTTCACAGAATTGCCAGACGCAAATGCCGTAAGGGGTATTCCTTGTCCGGGTCCCGGGTCAGCCTGATCAAAGAAATACTCACCGCGAACCAGATCCTCCCCTGGAGTATTGGTGTTCGTGTCATTTGGATCAGACAGATAAACAGGTATCGTTCTGGTTATTCCCCATACACCATATACATCTCTGGTGCGAACGCAGAGCCGGTGATAGCCGGGTGTCATACCTGTGGTGCTGACATCGGCAAATGCCGAGATAGAATTCCCTTCCGGAACCGGAATGCTGATACCATTGCCTGTGCCAGGATCCTCATCAAAGAAATACTCGGCATAAACAATGCCCTGAAGCGGTTCAACTAACTGATCAGGAATTTCAATATTCAGGTTCTGCGGACACACACCATCAGTGACAGTAAGGTTGTATACTCCCGCAAACTGACCGGCGATAATAGGTTCAACAGAGCCGTTACTCCACAAATAGTCATAGGAGAAACTGCTTCCACCGCTGACAAATACCCCCGCACTTCCGTTAGCGTTGCCATTGGTTGATGCATTCACACTAACTGAAACGTTCATTGCTGGATAAACTTCAACCCACAGCGAATTAGTCAGCGCATTGTTTCCATTGGCATCTGTGAACACACATTGGTATTGACCTTGCTCAAATACCACAATGCTTTGTGTCGTTTCAAGTGTGTTCCAGAGGTATCCGCTTCCTGCTGGTGCAGTGAGCACAACAGAGCTTCCTTCGCAGAACGACAGAGAGCCTGCAATGTCAATTTCATCAGACAGAACAGGTCCTACTTCTACCAACTGAATAACCTGTGATACGCAGTTATCTCCGTTGTCTACTGTAAGTAATACCTCATATGATCCCGGCTGCGAGAAGATGTATGATGCGTCCTGAGTTGTTTGGTCAACAACACCGTCTGCCAGAACATCCCATTGGTACGTTGCATCCAGATCAACTCCGGAAGAGGTGTTGATCAGTGTGATGGTTTCGTTTGCATTTCCTGCGGAGGATGCAAATGATACCTGGGGAACAGTGCATGGAAGATTCTCCAGGGTGAAAGACGATGAACGGGTAATTGACCATTGGCCAGTGATGTCTTGCGTGCGAACTGAGAGAACATATTCACCCGCTGGATACCCTGAAAGGTCTATAGTGCGGGAAATATCCAGCACAGTGCCCTGAGAAATTTCGATTGGAGTTGCATTTCCGGGGCCTGGATCTTCTCCAATAAAGTACTCTGCAGCGACGATTGGAAGGAGAATGTCAGGCAAGGACTCGGGCAGGGTGTATTCGATTACAAAAGGAGAAGTGCTCGTCATTCCCCAATGACCGTTGCTGTCCATGAAGCGCACCGAGATGGTGTGCATTCCGAAGCTCAGCGAGGAAATATCAATGTCCTCCGAAATGCTCGCGGTGAGGCCAGGATTGAATGGTGACATCGGAATTCCGTTTCCGGGACCCGGATCATTCTGATCAAAGAAATACTCTGCTGCCACCAACTCTGCCTGTGGATCGGGAGTTACACCGCCATCGTCTTCTGAAAGGAAGAAAGGCAGCGTTCGTGTTATTCCCCATTCACCTTGCGCATCGCGCGTGCGGACAGACAAATAGTGAACCCCTGGATCGAGACCAATGGTTGATATATCAGCGAAAGAACTTACATCGTTTCCTTCGGGGATAGCGATGGAAATACCATTACCGGGTCCGGGGTCAGGACTATCTATAAAATACTCCGCACTGACAATTCCGGTTGGCGGCACAATGATGTTGTCTATCGAAAAATTAAGCAATGAAGGACAGGTTCCGTCGGTCACGGCAACCATGTAATTTCCCGGTGCGAGGGCAGAAACTATCGGGGTATTGGCGCCGGTGGACCAGGCGTAGGTAAGCGACATTCCAATACCGTTCGGTAAAAGCAATGCGGCACTGCCGTTGGCCTGTCCGTTGGTTGCGTGATTAATAACAAGTGATACCGGAGGAACAGGGTTTACAATGACTTCAACGTTTTCACTTGCATAGATATTCCCGTCAGCTCCTGTAAATGTGCAATTGTACCAGCCACTTTGGGAAACGGAAATGGTTTGTGAAGTCTCACCCGTGTTCCAGAGATAACCTGTTCCTGCAGGACCAGAGAGCATCACTGATCCGCCTTCACAGAACTCCAATGGTCCATTGGCTGATATGGTTGTGCTTTGAACCGGACCTGCGCAGACCAACTGAACAACAGTGGAGGCATAGGTTTCCTGGAATAGCTCAGTTACTTCACTATCCAGCAGCGCTCTGTCGTATATCAGTATGTCATCGAATACACCATCAGAATATGTTACTTCGTCCAGACCTCCTGCAACAAAGCGGTCCAGAATCCATGCATCAGGAGAACCTGCATTATGAACAGACTGAAGCACTCCGTCGAGAAATACGCGGATACCATCGGCCACTCCGGGCATGAAGGTTATTGCAGCGTGGTGCCAGTTACCATCTTCTGCCCCACAACCATAGCAGGCATCCTGCGGGTAGTATCCACCATGAACCACGAAGTAGCCATCGACGATTTCGAGACGGACATTGTCCAGGGGGTCGATGAGTCTGATACCACGGTTATTGTCGGAGCCTTTGAACCAGAATGAAACAGTGAACTGATCCAGCGATTGATTTCCACCCGTGAATTCGAGTCTCTCTGGTCCGAGGTCGTATGCTCCACCCATATCGCCGGCACGACCGCTGACAGCAGGAGGAGATGAAGTAGGAACCAGAACGGGATTTCCCGGAGCACCCGAAAGGCTGCCCCCGGTGAAGTAATACCTCAATTCCGCTTCATTCACGAGACTGGAATTACCATTGATGGTCACCAGGCTTACAGGATAGCAGCCGGGTTCAGGAAAAATATAATTCACAGAACTTCCGGAGTAATCTGAGATCATATCTCCATCCAGATCCCACTGGTACAAAGTGTTTCCGTCCACATTTGTACTTGTGCTGTTGAATGTAACGGGATTGCCTGCCTGAGGATTCGCAGAGAATGAGAAGGATGCAACAGGGGTGTTGGCAGAGGCGTTGGTCACATGTATCTCTTGCCATTGCGTATGCGACCATCTGAATGCCTGATCTCTGACACGAACTCCGATGCTATGAACTCCGGGAGTAAGTGATGAGAGGTTGGGCGAGAAAGAAGTTGAAGAGAAATCACCGGCGGGGATGAAAAACGGAAATCCGTTACCTGCCCCGGGGTCTGCATCGAATATGTATTCTGCTTCAACTATCGGGAAGGATAGCTCAAGCGGAAGGATGTTCCAATTGTTTGCAGTAATGAAGAATGGAGTGGAGGTGGTGATACCCCACGCACCGGATTGATCCATGAAACGGACAGACAGGATATGATATCCGAAGTCAAGTCCTGAAGCCGGGATATTCGTCGTCAGTGAGACCGTCGAGCCGGAAGTGAACGAGACCTGAGTTCCCATACCCACTCCGGGATCGGCATCGTAGAAATACTCCGCACGAATCAGATCCTGTGACAGGACATGTTGCGTGCATAGTATGGCTACTATGATGGATAGCCAAATTCTGGCGCTGTTCATGGTCAGCCGCATTTAGATTCCGTATGTACGGTTAATCAGTCGCGGCTTTCAGCCTCGATGTTGATCTGAAGCGTGCCACCCACTGGTACAGACGATACCGGAATAGACAGCGATGTCACACCTGGTATCTTGGCATACTTGGGAAGGTTGTTCACCGGAGCGTTACCACCAGTGAGGCCAATGTCAGTGCCGTTTGTACCTGTTGCATCAGCTGGTGAGCCGGCCTGCAATCCGTAGTCGTAAGACCAGCTGTGTGGTCCACCCAGCTGAGGATAGTTAATGAACAGAGGATCGGCATTTACAATGTTTCCGCTACCCAGATTGTCGCCATATGGGATGGTATTGGAGTTACACAGATACGTAATGTTGTTGTTGAATGTGCTCACCGATAATCCTGTGGGTTCAGCAGCATAGAATATATTGTTCTCCAGAACGGCCTCCTGAATAGCATAGAATGTCTGTGTTGGCCTGTTTATGAAGACATTATTTCTAAAGAGGATATTTCCGTTGAAATCATACAACTGGCCATATATGTTCGAGTAAAATGACGTTCCCTGAATCACACAATTGGTGATAGTAATATTCTCTATGATACCAGGATTCCAGGGAAAATATGTGAAATAAAAGGTGCCACCCGGGAAAAGGCAATTTCTGAAAGTAACATTGGAAATGTCATCTCCCACATTACCTCCCGTTTGGTTGGAATAGTTACTGATGATGCAGCGCTCGAAAATCATATCAGACAGCGTCTGTTGACCAGCACTGGCACCACCAAAACCAGAGTTCAAGGTTACGTTTGAAAAGACGATACCATAGCACCGACTTCCGGAAGAACTCAGGGAGCTGTTGAACCTACCCAAAGTGAAGTTATTAATAGTAGTTACAGGGAATTGAGAACCTTCAATCGCCTCGCCATAATAAACCAACGGTTTCACAGATGTTCCTCCATCATAAGTACCACCGGTAATGAGAATGGTATCATTAGGACTGGCGGCATCAATGGCCTGCTGAACCGTCGTGAACTGAGCAGGACGATCTATGTTATTACTTACAGTCCATACGGTTGCATTCGAGAAAAATGGAATCACCGCGAAGAAAGCACAAAGCGAAGCAATACGTTTCATTGTCTTGGTTAGGTTTGAATAGATGATGCAAAAGTCTAAAAGCGTATCCTGAGTGTGCAAATTTTTTTCACTGAGATGCCTCATGTCCCGCGGATAATTCTCAATTCCAGTCTTATACTGTCAAAAAAAAAAGCAAGATGGTCTGAGCATGTGGTTCAAAATCCGATGAATGACTTCGGATTGAAGCGGGTCTTAGATGCCCTATAGCAGAGATACTTCTGCGGAAAAGTTGTGATTTGCTTTCAACTCGAAGACTTCCGAGATTTACGACACCGCCTTATACCAGAACCCATCATCGGTGCTGGTTGTGATTTGCTTTCAACTCGAAGACTTCCGAGATTTACTAACTTCTGCGTGCAAACTTCTACTCTCGAACCATCAAGAGCATTCGATTATCTGTATCATCATTTTTAACACTTACGATATATACGCCTGAAGCAAGATCCGAAATGTCAATTCTGGAAACTGTCCCCTCTGTCAAAGTGGTTTTCACCAACATTCCAGTACAGTTATAAATGCTAATTTGATCAGCTTCAGGATTGAAGATTTGAACGAATACCTGCGAGAATGTGGGATTAGGGTATAATCTGCAACAATCAGACTGATGAGACATTACTGATTGAACACACGAATCACTTTTTATCACCTTTACATTGTCTACGAACATGTAAGCAGCATTCCAAATCCAGCCTTCGCTATATTCTTCCACACAAGTCAGGTCCTCGTTAGGAGTATTGCTGCCCAGATAGATATACAGCTCCCCGCCCTGCGCCACATAGGTGTTTTCAACATATAACCAGGATATGGAATCAGCCGCTGAAATATCCAGAGGTACCTGATTCGGAAGGTTCAGACTACCAGCTTCGTTAACACCGTATATGAGCTGATCAGTAAATGCAATCTGAAAATCACAACTTCGCAGCCCGGACTCCGCCACCATAGCCACCCAACAGCTGACGCAATAACTTTCACCTGTCTGCAAGGGCTCTGATAAATATCCCTGAGCATATTCCTTCGTAACGTTTTCAGGATATTCATAAATATCCAGAGCGATGTACGCAAAACCGTCCTGTGCCTCCTGATAACCCAAGCCCACCTGATAGGGTGCACAGTTAACATTTCCGGAGCCACAACATAACTCTTCGCAATGAGGGGTGCAATAATCGGCTGAACTTAGGTTGGGATTCCACCAGTTCGCAGTGATAAGATATGGCACACCGTAGGTCATACTCGCCGTATCCTCAAAGCTGGGATTGAGCACAAGATTTTCCTGCGCCCAGATACCAAAGGAGCAAAGCAACTGTATCCAAAGAAAAATCAGCTTATACAAATAGGAAAGCTTTCAATTGTATGACTTAGTATTACTTCACCACTACTCGTGTAGTTGCCATTTGCTTATGGTCGCGCGCAGTGAGGGTGTACACTCCGGCGGCAAGGTCATTGACACGGAGATAAGTCGATTGCTGAACACCTGCATTGATGCGCAGACTCTTCACTTTTCTGCCTGACATGTCGTGCATTTCTACTTCAGTCATTCCACTGAAACCACTGATGTCCAGCCTGCACATTTCATCTACAGGATTAGGATATACTGACAGACTTGCGGCAGGGATTGTGCTTTCATTCACACTCACGAGGTCAGTATCAAAATAGAAATAGTGACGGATGTCGGCACCAAAATCATCTTCAAAAATTTTGAAATCCAGTCCCTGAACGCGGTCGAGACGACAATCTCCGTTACCATCATTGTTGGCAAAGAAATTCAGTCCGTCGTCGCCGGTGTCGTCTAACAGGAACATATAACACCCCGCATTGAGTGTGAGTGTATCGCGATATGTGGTATTGCCGGCTGAATAATCGTCGCGGTGCCAAACCACATTGCCATTCATGTCGTAAAGGGTGCACTCAGATTCCCAGTATGCATTGTTTGTCTTGAGCACCACAATCATGCGGTTGTCATCATCTTCGCCTTCGCCGTAGGTATACACCGGAGGACGATAGAATGTGCTGGTTGCATAGTCGTTGTATGTATTCTCGTCAACAAACAAATCATTCGGATAAGTAACCTGAGCAAAGAAGGTGAGGAGCTCTTCATCATCACCTGCCCACATGTTCGGGTCTGTGCTTGTGAGCACCACATCTTCATATTCGTCAAAGCCAAGATTGCCGGTCCACGTGTAGCTGTCTGATGCGCCGCCGACAATACCGAACTGAATGATACAGCTCGTCAGAGGCTGTGCACCAAGATTTCGGATGCGGATGACCGGATTGTCGCACATCGGATTGATGCGGCTGTTCAGTTTGAATGTGCTGGGTGCAATGATCTGATTGATCTCGACATCTGTCTGATGGTTGAGCGGTCCATAAGTCACCATCTGTGATTCAAATACATAATTACCGTATGGGTCTGCTTCAATGTCGTAGTCAACTGTTACCTCTCCGTTTTGAATGAATGGGGTCAACTCAAATTCTTCGAGTTTACCTTCTTTACCCGGACACCAACCTGCGCGGGCATAGATCCATGTTCCGCCCTGCGGGTATAGCGCATTATCGTCGCACTCGTGCATGATCTCCCAGCTCCATTCCTGGTTCCCATTCACCTGAACGCTATGGGTGTTGTAACAGAATTCAGCGCAGTTATTTCCGCTGCCGAAACCGTGACCGGTGGCTACTGTGCGCAGCTTCAGTCCGACCTCGTCTTCCTCCATTTCGAATGTCCGATCGGTAACGTATTCATCCATATTGGACAAACCATAATTGCCTACCCAGAAATTTTCAATACGCTTTACTTCGCGTGCCGGAGTTCCTTCGATGAAAACGAATTTAAGATCTAGCAGTTCCTGCCAGTTGCCCGCTTCCAGCTCAACAGAATCGCGAAGCAGAGGTGCAAAATCTGTAACATCAAATACCCATGTCCATCCGTCTTCGAGGTCGAGCTGGATTCCGTACGGTGTAATGTACCTGCCCAATTCATATCGGTTGATGACCTCAAAGGGCGCCTGATAGTAATCCAGGGTGTCATTCTCCAGAACGTATGCAGACCATAGTTCTTCGAAACCAACAATGGATCC
>JBEAZL010000344.1:0-4779 GCA_041170085.1 Bacteroidota bacterium | reverse complement strand
CTCTGGTAATTTTCATGGACTACTTTCTCGAGCACAGAACATATGGGTACTTCTATTTTGTGACGGGATTTGCCTTTCTCTTTCTGTTGCCAAAGCTGATATTTTGTGCTTTTCACCTGCTTGATGATGTGACCCATCTGGTAAGGCTCGCTGCCAGCTGGACGGAGAGATCTTCGGAGTCGGAACCGCATGAAAAAATTACCAGGGTCCAGTTTCTTAGCCAATTGGGTGCAGGCGCAGCGTTCATCACCTTTGGTTCGATGTTTTATGGCATGACTCGCGGAAAATTTGCTTTCCGGGTCATTGAGCAGAAGGTACCTATAGCAGGCTTACCAGATGCGTTTGAAGGTGCCCGCGTTGTCCATATTTCTGATATGCATATAGGATCATTTCTGGATAATTATGAAGAGGTGAGACGTGCTGTGCAAATGATTAATGACCTGAAAGCTGATTACGTCTTTTTCACCGGTGATATGGTCAATAATTATGCTCATGAGCTGGACTCATGGATTGACATAATTGCAGAAATCAAGGCATCCAGAGGAAAGTTCTCCATTTTCGGTAATCACGATTACGGCGATTATGTGCAATGGCCCGACGAGCAGTCGAAGCGGGAAAACCTGCAAACCCTTGTCCGGTATCATGAGCAAATGGGCTTCAGGCTTCTCCGCAACGAACATGTAGAACTCAGACACGGTGATGATTCGATCACATTAGTTGGTATAGAGAACTGGGGGTCAGGTTTTGCCAAGTATGGTGATCTGGAAAAAGCCATGAGGGGAGTGGATCCCTCTGCAGTCAAGGTTCTGCTCTCACACGACCCCACACATTGGGAAAAACAGGTACTTGGACAAAAGCCCGTTCAGCTTACGCTCAGTGGACATACCCATGGTATGCAATTCGGTGTTGAAATTCCCATTCTGAATGTGAAGATATCTCCTGCAAGAATGAGATATAAGCGTTGGGGAGGACTATATACAGAAGGCGATCAGCACCTGTATGTGAACAGAGGATTCGGATTTCTCGGATTTCCCGGGCGTGTCGGTATCTGGCCGGAAATCACTCTGCTCCAGTTAACCAAAGGATAAAAAAAAGCGGCAATAGCCGCTTTTTTTTATTGATCAGACTTTAACAAACCGTCGAGTCCTGTGATTTCCGTCGACTGCGATATCGATTATGTAGACACCGGACGACAGGGTCTCCAGATTCAACTCATTAGTTCCGGGATTGATTCGACCCGATTCAATGATCTTACCTGCCATATCCAGGATTCTGTATTCTGAATATACTTCGGTGGCCACGAACAGGCTTGTCTGAACCACCGAAGGAAACAATTTCAGTGCGGCTTCAGCGTCACTGGCTTCTTCGATGGAAACAATACCTGTGTCAAAGTGAAACACAGTGCCGCTCTCAGGAATTGCGCTGAGAAGTATTGACGGATCCGGAGCATTTTCGATATCATTGAACAGTGTGATGGTTGGGTCCAGCGGGCTTCCTCCAACAAGCCACAGGGCCTCCCATGTTCCGGTATTAATGTTTACATTTTTAGCGAGACCAACCAGTGCCCCGCCAAGTGGATGCAGGATTGAAAAGTCCTTGACTGTATTCGGTCCGTATCGGAATTCTATATCGTGGGTAGTTTCATAGAACCACATCTGGAAACTTAGGGTATTGTTGAAGGTGCCGTTGTTGGCAAACTCGTCGTAATAACCCACATTCTGCCACTCCATTTTAAAGATGCGTGCACCCGGATCTCCTTCCGTTTTGTAAAGAATAGGACTGAGAGAACCGGTCTCCGAATTTCCAACATCCATGATATCCTCACCATATGGAAGCAGAACCGAGAGTTCACTCTCAGCGATAGAAGGAAGAATCTGTGCGCCCGGATAAATGGTCAGTATATCGTCCATTACTTCACCCATAATATCCATCTCGAATCCAAGGGGAATCAAATAACCCGGGTCGTCCCAGATTTCATTTCCGTTCGCTGTGTCAGCATCCTGCAGGTGCTGATAGGGTTCTGAGAATACCGAGAAGGTGTAGGGCAATTCCTGGGCCCGGGAAGTAAGTGCAAGAAATAATGAGGCGAAGAGTAAAGTGTGTTTCATATGCTAAAGTTTTCGTGTTGCATCAAAAATGTCTGAAGTCAGACGAACACACGATCAAAAAGTTACAGGCGGTTTACAACCACTCAGAACGGTGAGAGGGCAGAGGATAGCTTGGCTGAATACCACGCCTCGTATTCACTGTAAAGCGAGTTGAAAAATATCTCTGCAATTTTTCGGGCGCCTTTTGGCGTGAAGTGAGTGTAGTCAGGAGCGGCATAAGGCGGATTGTTCTGAACCCAGCTGATCATTGAATTTTTGCCTCCCATGACCTCGTACATATCCCAGAAACCACATCCTTCCGCAAGCGCATTATCGCGCAGTGCGTTTCTGACTTCTTCCAGGAAAGGCCATGTCTGGTAAACACCGTTGATTCGGGTACTCATATCTGAGGGACCAATGACTATAAATGCGGCTCCCGGATAGATCTTTTTAAGATACTGAATCTGGCTTCTGAAAAATGAACCGTAATCAGCAGCAGCCTTGGATGACTCGATGTATGGAACGGTGTTGCCGCCAAACTGGAGAATCACCAGAGACGGAGACATCCGGGATGAAGCTGCTTCAAAGCTGGAGGCATTTATTTTGGTAAATATGTTTCCACTGCTTCCCCTCAGCGCGATATTGTGCATATACACTCCTGAACCATCCTCGAAGCTGATGCCATGTACGTCAGGACTATCAGCTCCATGGAAAATGAGCCTGAGCTTTTCGGGGGTTGAAGAAAGGTTCCAGCTGTAAGCTTTAACAGTGCTTCCGGCGGGAAGAATCTTTGAACCCAGAGAACTATCATCGGCCATAATTTCTACACGAACATCCGCGAGGTTGTTGCCGGCATAGAGCACTGCTTTTGAGTACAGGCGGGCAGAACCTGCAGCCATGTATGATGGCGAGAATTCGAGCCACGCGGTTACGCTGTCAGTGGAATGGATAGCAGAGGCATCTTTTGCAGGTAAGTATCTGCCGTATGAGGCCATGACCCCGAAAGAGCTGTGGGCCGATTTCTGATCCTGGAATCCATAGGCAGTATAGCGTTTCCAATTGCCGCTCTGATCCTGTGTAATCGCTGCTGAAGCAGCAATAGGAACTGGTGTAATCAGTCCCGGGCCACGACCTCCGAATTTGTCCTGAAAACGCGAACGGATAACACCGGTAATCCTGTCTATTTCTATTTGCGAGTCGCCATAATGCAGGATGTGGACAGCGTCCTGTTCGCCACTCAACTTTTCCAGTTCGTTGAAAAATGTGTATAGCGGAGAGGCATCACCATCCCTGAATTGTATTGAGGCCGGATTCAGCGGACGGATAACCTTGAGACTGTCATGGGGATTCGCAGCCTGTGGTACTGAATCATATCTAGTCAGATAATCATCGATGTTACCCGCGATGGATCCATGCTCAGATTGGGTGGTGTCGCCGATGCTTGCAAGGGTTTTGAATTTGATCCGGAATGACTCTCCGAATCCGATTCCTTCGGCGGGAAAACAAGCCATGAGAATAAGACAACCAACTCCGACTATGCCCAGCAGGGCGAGCACACCCGAAGGCGGGATATTTTCTTTCTTATCGCGAAGCATTAGTTCAAATGAATTTTCAGCTTTTGTCCGGGTCTGATATTCTCGGTACAATTATTCCACTTCATTATCTCTTCCGGTGTCACACCCTTGTATTTTGAGGCTATTCTCCATAATGTGTCACCATTCTTAACGGTATAGGTAACCGTGTTATTCGAGGCCGGGGTTTTGGGCTTCTTTGTTTCGGATGACGCAGCCTTATCATTCTGTTTCGGGGTGTCTCCGGAAGGCTTGGGATCAGGATTACCAGTGTTTTTGTTTTCGTCTGCCGGAGGGTCTTTGGGTGCGTTTCCTGAACGAACCTTCAGACGTTGACCAGGATAGATAGTAGTGCCCTTGATCTTGTTCCATTTCTTGAGCTGCGAAATGCTGACATGGTATTTTGCAGCAATTCCTCCCAGCGTTTCACCTCTCTTCACTTTGTGAAAGGCAGAGTGCTGCTTTGGCAACTCTACCACCACCGGAACCGGTGGCTGCCAGTTATAGATACTGTCCTTTAATTGCTCAAAACGCACAGCACTGGCCTTGTCAAGGACGAAGGGCACTTTGCGTGCCGAAGGTGAAATCCAGTCACCGGTGTAGACCGGATTTCTGCTTTCAAGGACTTTCAAGTCTAACCCCAGCACCTTGCTAAGTGCTTCATATCTCACATTTTTCTCGAAACCCATATTCTGATACTCACCGAGAATATCGAAATAGGCCGACATCTGGTTGGGAGTCTCTTCACTTTCGAATTTGTCGATCAGAGAGGCGTACAGAAGCAAAAACAATCGTTGTTCCGCCGGAAGTTCCTGTCGCCATTTGCCACTTTCATTCTGACGGAGATGCTGGCGCATAAATCCGTTTCCATAGACATAGGCGAGAAGCACTGCAGCGTCATCCTGGTCGAAAGCCTCTTTCAGAAAGCTGAGGTATGCGATCGCGGCATCGGTGGTGAAATCCCCCCCCCGACGTTCATCGGCCAATGTATCAATCCTCAGTTTTACCGCCCTGGCAGCCAAAAAATCCATGGCCCACATTCCACTGCGATTGTCTTTTGACTGGTAGCTTTGATTGAGGCCAGACAGAATCAGGGGAAGGTATTTGTAGTGTTCGGGCAG
>JBEAZL010000343.1:0-2796 GCA_041170085.1 Bacteroidota bacterium | reverse complement strand
AATACCGGAAAAGTTTCTGCGAAGTTTTCTCCAACGGACCAAAAGGCGTTGATCTCGATTCTGAAATCTCGATTCGAAAAGAATATGTCGCGCCACAAGAACTTATCATGGCTGGATGTGGAGGCAAAACTCCTCTCTCCAAAAGGTGCAATGGGTTCACTCTGGCGAATGGAAGAAACCGGTGGAGAACCGGATGTCGTGGGCATGGACAAGAATTCAGGAAGTTTTATTTTCATGGACTGCTCTGCGGAAAGCCCGGCTGGAAGAAGGAGTTTGTGTTATGATGAACAGGCTCACCTTGAGCGGAAGGAAAACAAGCCCGCAGGAAGCGCTATGGGTCTGGCGGCTGAGATGGGTGTTCAGATACTGACTGAGGAACAATATAAATACCTTCAGACTCTCGGTGAATTCGATCTGAAAACCTCGAGCTGGCTGGCCACACCGCCATCTATTCGGAAGAGAGGTGGAGCTATATTCGGCGACCGCAGGTATGACCATGTTTTCACCTATCACAACGGCGTACAGTCATATTATGCGGCAAGAGGCTTCAGAGCCTGTCTGCACATATAGACTTTTATTCAAGAGAAGAGTAATGATCAAGAGAATCCTGGCCATAGTGTATATCCTGACAGCTTCATACTCTATGGGACAGGTGAGCGTTGTGTCCTACAACATCCGGTATGCCAACGCTGCAGATGGGGATAATGCATGGAGTAACCGGAAGTCTGAGCTGGTGGAAATGCTGAATACTTATTATCCCGATATATTAGGTGTTCAGGAGGCTCTCCATGAACAGGTGGTTTACCTCAGCGAGAATCTCAAAGGTTACGGAAACGTGGGTGTTGGGCGCGATGATGGTAAGCAGGCTGGTGAGTATTGTGCTATTTATTACGACACCACAAAATACTCCATGCTGAAATCCAGAACATATTGGTTGTCGGAGACACCCGACAGCATCTCAGTGGGCTGGGACGCCTCCATGGTCAGGATTGTAACCACCGCAACATTCATATCCCGGATCAAGGCAGATACCATTCATGTGTTCAATGCTCATTTTGATCATATGGGCAAGCTCGCGAGATTAAACTCGGCGAAGTTGATATTGGAGTTAGCCGCGCGACTGTGTCGCCCTTCCGACAAACTCATTTTCATGGGCGACCTGAATATGCAGCCCGATGAGGATGGGGTAGTCCTGCTTGCGGAGGAGCTCGTTGATACGCGCGCTGCAGTGGGTTCTTCAGCGGAGGGCCCGGATGGGACATTCAACGATTTTCAAAAGGGTTATCATATGGAAAAGCGCATCGACTACATCTTCGTGCGCAATGCGCGGCCGTCCCGTTTCAGGACGATAACAGAGCGCAGATCAAACGGACTACAACTTTCTGATCACTATGCTATCATTTGTGGCCTATCATGGAATTGATAATCCCAGATTAGACATTAGAACTTTGTTTGAGGCCGCAATAGATCTTCTTATGTAATTCGGCATAATGAACCAGGGTGGTTTCCTTTTCCATTTGGAAAAACCCCGGTTCATGTCAGACAACAGAATCCCCAAAGTAACGGGTATCGGCGGAATATTTTTCCGCTCACCAAACCCGGCAGCCTCGCGCGAATGGTATGCTAAGAATCTTGGTTTGTCGGTAAATGAATATGGTTCTTCGTTCGAATTTCGGAATGCAAATCGCCCCGACGAGATTAATTATCTTCAATGGAGTCCTTTCGATGAGAACACAGACTATTTCTCGCCATCGCAAAAGCAATTCATGATCAATTATCGCGTTCAGAATATTGAGGCACTAGTTGAGAATCTCAGGGCCAATGGCGTGACCATCTGCGACGAGATCTCGTCCTACGATTACGGGAAGTTCGTTCACATCATGGACGATGAGGGAAACAAGATCGAGCTCTGGGAACCTGTGGACAGGGTGTTCACTGAAATGGGTGGCGAGACTACCAAATGAGTTATGGCCAGAAATGTAGCTGATACACCGAGGCTGAGGTTGCGGGAACTGAGCCCTGACGATGCACAATTTGCTTATGAGCTGAACCAGGACCCTGAGGTGATACGTTATACTGGAGACGGGCCCTTTGGCAGTATTGAAGAGGCCGGGGATTTTCTCAGGGCCTATGATCATTATGCGAGATATGGGTTTGGCCGGTGGGGAGTGGAATCGAAGGAGACTGGCGAGCTTCTGGGTTGGTGCGGGCTGAAGTACACAGCAGATGTGAATGAGTATGACCTTGGCTTCAGATTCTTCAGGCGAAACTGGAACAAAGGATATGCAACAGAATCTGCCATGAAATCTCTTGAGATCGGATTTAATCAGTTTCAGATGACGGAGATTTTAGGAAGAGTAGCGCGCGATAATCACGCGTCGAGACGTGTGCTGGAAAAAGTGGGCATGACTTTTTTAAGGAACGACGTGTGTCATGATGAGGATGCTTTCATATTATCTATCAATGGAGATTCATTCCGTAAACTTCAGTGCGGCCTGTGATGCGATGCTTTTTATATATCACCGTCTTTCTCGCATGCTTCATCGGTAATGCTGAAGCACAAACGAGATCATCTTTGGCCGACGACAGAGATGGTAAGAGCTACCCGATTGTGTTGATAGGAAACAGATGGTGGTTTGCTGAAAACCTGAATTACCAGACTGCGCGATCGCATTCGTTTGCAGAAAGCAAAGGCAGTGAGTCCTGGGGCAGGCTGTATGATGTTTCAGAAATGAGAGGCGCGTGCCCTCCAGGCTGGCGGGTTCCGGACCTGCGTGATTGGGCCTCGTTGAAGAC
>JBEAZL010000342.1:0-5006 GCA_041170085.1 Bacteroidota bacterium | reverse complement strand
CTCTCAGCCTGATAGAATCCTGAAGGAATAACAGTGCACGCATCACTTTGGAATATCACGCTGACTTTTCTGAAAACCTGATCCTTCCAGTTTTTGAACCTGATCTGTTGTATCCAGAATTCATTGTCCTCCTGATTCTGTGATTCCTGATGCCAGTACCAGTTGATTTGATTGCTGTCCAGATCAAAGGTGGCTGCATGTATAAACCTGCCCGCCACATATATGGCGAGATGATGCTCTCCGGCACGATCGCAAATGGCCTTTGGAATGGTTGATCTGGTAAGTTCTTCCGGTGTTATCACACGCCAAAGCTAATTCATCCGGAGGTAAACTATGTTTTCCAAAATTTGGAACTGAGCAACTAAACCGGTTGAATATGCTGTTCTTTGCGGCGGACATGAAAAAAGTGGAACCGGTCATTACAGAAGAACTGCTGCGCCAGCGTATGCCATTTGAGCCTACAACGGGTCAGTCAAGGCTTTTTCATGTGTTCGCAAGATTTGCAAACAGTGTACGTCCCCGATGTGCATTGTTGATCCGCGGATATGCCGGAACCGGTAAAACCACGTGTGTGCAGGCCATGGTCAGTGCGCTTGAAAGTGTCGGTGTTCATGCCGTTCTGCTTGCACCAACAGGCCGCGCTGCCAAGGTGATGTCGGCTTATTGCGGACGGCCTGCCTCCACCATACACAGAGAAATCTATCAGCGCCGGACAGACAGAGCTGGAAACGTCTTTTTCGATCTGCGGGAGAATGAAAGGGAGAATACCATCTTCATAGTGGATGAGGCATCGATGATTGGCACAGAAGCATTTGCACGTGTGAATGATGAGGTGGCCAGTGGAAACGTCCTTGAAGATCTGATCACTCATGTATATACCGGAGGGAATTGTAAGCTCGTCCTGATAGGTGATACCGCCCAGCTGCCTCCTGTGGGTTCAGCTGAGAGCCCTGCCCTGAATCTGCGGAATCTGGTGAGGGAATATGATCTCAATGCGGCGGAAGTTGAATTGACTGAGGTTGTCAGACAGGCTGGTGATTCAGGTATTCTCGACAATGCCACCAGAATCAGAAACCTGATAGCGTCCGGTACAGCCAGCCTGCCCCAGTTCACCACGGTTGGCCCCGGTGATGTAATTCGGATAGAGTCAGATCTTGAGTCATCCCTCGAAGATGCACTGCGTAACTATGGTCAGGAGGATGTTATGATCATCACAAGGTCGAATAAGCGGGCCAATTTGTTCAACCAGCAGTTTCGGGCCCGGATCCTCGGGTATGAGGAGGAAATCAACAGTGGCGACAGGATGATGGTGCTGAGAAATAATTATTACTGGCTTACTGAGAATTTTCCGGAGAAGGATGGCTTTATAGCCAATGGAGATGTTATTCTGATAGAAAGAATCATTCGCTTCGAGGATCGCGAGGGATTTCGGTTTTGCAGGGCTAGGGTGAGTCTGATTGATTTTCCCGATATCCCGGCATTCGAGACAATCCTGTTATGCAATACCATCTGGTCTGAAGGTCCCAGTCTGGACAGTCAGAAAGGCAAAGAGTTGTATCAGCTGATATCTAAGGATTACGAGGATCAGACACCCGGCAGGATGAGGCGCTCTGTGCAGGCTGATCCGTATTACAATGCCCTTCAGGTGAAATTCGCTTATGCTGTGACATGCCACAAAGCTCAGGGCGGACAGTGGGAAAGTGTTTTTGTTGATCAGGGCTATCTGACTGATGAGATGGCCGGAGTGGAGTTAAACCGTTGGTTTTACACGGCCATCACCCGTGCCAGCAAGAAACTTTATCTGGTGGGCTTCTCCCGCGATTTAGTGGAAGAATAGGCTGCGGCAACGCGCTGCCCTGTCCGGATAATCCGTGATCAGATGGCGAACTCCGAGCTTCATCATTTCCATAATATCATGTTCCTCGTTGACCGTCCAGGCAAGCAGCTCTACCCCGCGTTCTCTGCAGGCAACGAGGTAGTCCCTTGTAATCAGACCGTGATGAACACCAATGCCCCAGGGACTGAAATTGAAGAGGTCCATCACTTTTTCAGGGTCAGGTTCTGTTTCTGTCAGAAACACAAGGGGATAAGGGGCGTTGCGCCTTTGCAGTTCTATCAATATTCTTGGATCGAAACTCTGCAGTATAATCTTGCCGCTATAACCGTAAGATTCAAGTTCGTTCAGCAAGAGATCAACATAAACATCTGGTGCCGGATGATACAGACCATCCCAACCCTCTCGCGATTTTATCTCGATGTTCAGTCCTCTGGGATGATGATCCGGCAAAGTCAGCTGAGATATACAGTCCATCACCTCTTTCAGTGCAGGCTTCGCTCCGGGGTTTGTTTGCTGAAAAGGGAAACGCGGTTCAGGTCTGTCGCCGATCCTGAATTGCTGTGCCTCTGAGAGGGTCATCATGTAAATATTGATGTCCTTCTCTTCTTCTGGTCTGATGATCGAACCATCGGGATAGGAGCAGAGAACTGCGTTCATCCATGGATCGTGAGACACCAGTAATTTATGATCAGAAGTGACTACGATATCAATTTCAATATACTCAGCACCGGCAGCAAATGCATGCGTGCAGGAATCAATGGAGTTCTCTGTCCGCAATCCGCGGCAACCTCTGTGACCATGAATAGTCACTGACGAAGAACCAGTTGACAATAGAAGGGGTTTTGGGTTAAGGAAGGGAAGAAAATGCGACCGGAGTCAGCTCCGGTCGCATTTTATATTACTTCAGATTCTGGCTGAGGAAGGCCTGAGTCTCACGGGCAGACTTCGGCTTCAGCACAATTTTCTTGTCCTTGTCAAGCAGGAACAGCGTAGGTGTCTTAGTCACTTTATAGTCTTTGGCTACAGGTGATTCCCACTGCTTGTATCCACATACCTGCGGGAAGGTGAAACCTCGCTCTTGCACAGCAGCTTCCCAGGCTGCCTTGTTCGTGTCTACAGATACACCGATGATCTCAAAGCCCTTGGATTTGTAATTGTCATACAACGCCTTGAACTCGGGGGCTTCGCCTTTGCAGTGTTCGCACCAGCTGCTCCAGAAAAACACGAGGGTGTATTTGTTCTTGCCGCATGTGCTGTAAAGGTCAAATGTTCCTCCATCGATGGTGCGCAGGTTGATATTGGGTGGTACGTTACCGATGCGGAGGTTCTTGATTCCCTCGGCACGGCTCTTCAGTACGTTGCTCAGTTCAACATCACCACAGGCATCACCGAAAATGAAATTGTCAGAGATATACAGAGATACATTCTCCATACCGCTGCTGTAGAAACCATCGAGCATATTGTAAAGTGCAAACTCGAGCACGTCTTCATTGGCCTTGGCCTTTTCAACCACGAGGTCAACGCAGTTATAGTATCCGTCTTCTTTTCCTCCGCTGAACCATCTCATGAAATTCTGAATGCGGTCGGGAAGAACCATCGAATGGATGATGCTCTTATCAGTGAAGTCTGCATTGTCCCAGTATTTGCCAATCTCGCTGCGGTTGGGCTCCTGTTTCCAGGTCAGAAGTTTCGCAAAGAAAGTTCCCGGATACTGCCTGATCATTTGTCCCTGCAGGCGCGCCAGCTCGTCTTCTTTCTCGCGGGCAGCTGCGTCATACTTGGCTTTCATAGCCTTGTTCTTACCGCCGGCCACATAGTTGTCCTTGATCTGTTTGTTCAGGGCAGCTTCCTGAGGCATGTATGCGAAGAACGCTTCATTCTCTTTAGACCCGGCTGATGAGAGAGCTCCCTCCATGCGGGTTCCGCGAATGGCGAGCTGAACATTGCTTTCCTTTCCGCTGATGATAAACGGAGCTACGTTATTCTCATTCGGACCTATGGTGTAAACACCAGAGCCGAGTTTTCTCGATTTGAAAGTGAAGGAGTTGTTGGTGACATTGGTTGAGTCGATGGCGATATTTTGCCTTCCCTCAGTTTCGTACAGATACATCTTTACGATTCCTCCTCCCTGCAGATTGCCACTAACCTGGACATTGCCCTCGTAGTAGCCTCTGTTGGAGTCATCAACTCCGTTAACGAATTCAAGTATGCGAACTGCTCCGGTATCGGCAGCTGCTGTTTTATCACCGGCCGAATCTTTGCCGGTTCCGGAATCACATCCTCCGATAGTGAGACCGGAAATAAGAATAAGTCCGAAAATGCTCATGTATTTCATGTTGTTTCCGATAAGGCTTGCAAATATAAAGCCCTGTTTGGTGAATCAGATGTTATTAAAGGAAGTGATACCGGCAGACGCAAATGTTATCTTGCGAATCAAACAACTTTTACCCATGAGTATCAGAATCAGCCTCTTCCTTTTGGCGACCCTGCTTATGGCGTCATGCTCTCAGCCCTCAGTTGATGTTGCGAAGCCACAGGAGAAAACAGAACACTCCGGCGGCAAACTGTTCATCATCGGAGGAGGGGAGAGGTCCGACAGCCTGATGATGACCATGATCCGGGAAGCCGGCTTTCGGGAGGGTGATTATGCCGTTATGCTGCCTATGGCCAGCGAGTTTCCCGACTCATCGTATATCGCTTTTATGGCGGAATGGAATGCCGTCACGGCTCTTCCTTGTTATAAGATGGTGATGACTGAAGCCGACTACGTAAATCATTCCCGCCTTGACTCACTTTCTAAAGCCCGGCTCATATTTTTCGGAGGGGGCGACCAGATGAGGCTCATGTCTGTTTTGCGCGATACACCTGTCAGAGATGCCGTGCACCAGGCCTGGCAGGGCGGTTCCCTGATTGCCGGTACCAGTGCAGGTGCCGCAGTGATGAGCCAGGTGATGATAACCGGCGACCAGCATTTTGCTGAAGAATATGAAGGCACCTACAAGAAGATATGGAGGGAAAACGGGGTCTACAATACAGGTATGGGTTTCCTCGACAGCACCATCATTGATCAGCATTTCGTCATCAGAAGCCGATACAACCGGCTCTTATCTGCCTTGTGCGATTACCCCGGATATATGGGGGTGGGAATTGATGAGTCCACAGCCATTGT
>JBEAZL010000341.1:0-2891 GCA_041170085.1 Bacteroidota bacterium | reverse complement strand
TGAGCATGGAAGAAATTGATATGGCTGTTGTCGAGGGAGTTCAGATCAACATAGATAATATCTCTATTCTCGAACAATTTGGCGAGAAATACGGCAGCTCAGTTCCTGTTTGTATCAGGATTAATCCGCATGTGATGGGCGGTGGGAACATGAATATCTCAACGGGTCATGTTGATTCCAAGTTTGGAATTTCAATCTATCAGATGCGACATGTTCACCGGATCATCAAGCATTATGAACTTCATGTGGAAGGCCTGCACATGCACACGGGCAGCGACATTCTGGATATTGATGTCTTTCTGCGTGCAGCAGATATTCTCTTCGAGCATGCTGCTGAATTCAAGGAGTTAAGGTTTCTGGATTTTGGCAGTGGCTTTAAGGTTCCGTATAAGCCTGATGATTATGCGACAGATATTGAAGAGCTGGGCCAGAGGTTAACTGAGCGATTCAACTCTTTCTGCGATGCATATGGCCGGAAACTTGAATTATGGTTCGAGCCGGGTAAATTTCTGGTAAGCGAATCAGGCACCTTCCTGGTTAAAGTGAATGTGCTGAAGCAGACAACCTCTGCTGTTTTCGTTGGTGTGGATTCAGGATTCAATCACCTCATCCGACCGATGCTGTATAACTCCTATCACCGCATTACGAATACTTCGAACTCTGAGGGTAAGGCCAGAATTTATACGGTTGTAGGGTATATCTGTGAGACTGACACTTTTGGATGGGACAGGAAGCTCAATGAGGTGAGAGAGGGTGATATTCTGGCGTTCAGCAGTGCAGGTGCTTACGGATTCTCCATGGCGAGCAATTACAATTCCCGTTTTCGCCCGGCAGAAGTGTGGGTGAGGGATGGACGACACGAGCTTATTCGTCGGAGAGAGACTATGGAAGATATTCTTGGAAATCAGATTGAAATCAATCTTTGAAAATCTTCGTGCTGTAAACCGAATCTTCGCAGCGCAACTGTATCATGTATGTTCCCGGCGATAAATCGCCAAGACAGACACGAATCTCCCGTTCTGACACGTTATCAAATTGACCTGAGCATAGCCTGCCGTATATGTCCCGGATTTCAACGGAGCTAACTTTTCCCGATTCAGGAACGGTGATCCGGACATGGTCCTGAGCGGGCTGAGGATATGCGATCAATCTTCCGTTAGTGCCTTCCGAAATTCCGTTTCCCTGAGTAATGTATCGATAGGTGACTGCGTCACCTCCATTATCGGAATACACAAGATGAAATCCCGTTCCATCAAACTTCAAATGGGGTCTTACCTGATTGCCGGATTCATCGGATGTAAGTACTAAATAGAACTCAGATTGAAATTCATCTTCACTTATGGAAATGAAAATATTCCGTTGACCGGAAATGAGTAATTCTCCTGCTATACCAGAAATCAGATCGTTGCCATCAATGGATGGATAGTTTTGGGATTCATTGGATGGGGCAGGATGAATGAGTTGTTGATCTAACGCACTGACATCCGAAACAGGCACAGCCGAAAAGTAAATTCGGTTGTCACCGGAAGCAGCGCTCATCCATGCTGACTGGAGCTGTGTCCCATTCCAGCGGGCCGATGGACCGGTCGATGGACATGCTCCAAGTACCCAGTTCATGTCATCCATATCAGCATAGGTGGAAAAGGATTCACCGTCATCCAAAGAAACCACTGCGCGAATATCCCTGAGGTCGTCCTGATTGTTTCTGTATAGGAAGGCTACGTTGCTATCCGATACTGCAAGTGAAGCCGGACAGCAATCGCAAACTGCGCTTGAATTGTCTGCAGTAAGGTGTATCATCTCGCCGAAAGAGGCACCATAATCAGTTGACTTAACCAACACCCATTCACTTATACCGGCCTGAACATCTTCGAGCATATAGGCGATGTAAACCTTACCATCATTATCTGCGGCTATGGCGGGCATTCTGGCTGATATAGCTGTAGAACTGTCAACAATCACGGAAGCATCCCAGTCCAGTCCACCATTGGAAGAGTGCACAAGGTGAATGGGGCCGGATTCTTCGGGCATCTCTTTATAGACCACATAAACATGGTTACCAGCCGATGAAATTTCAGGCCCATACCAGTCGTAACCGAGAATATGAAGGTTCTCTTCGCTGATCTGAACCGGAGTTGAAAAAGCCCCTGCATCACGCCTCGAAAACATTACGGTATGATCAGAGGGTCTTGACCAGATGACCATGGGAGAGGCACTTGCGTCGAGAGCTATTCTCGGACGCAAGTTGCCCCATGGGTCTTGTAATGCCACGGTCTGCGGGCTGTCCGATACCCACTGTGCAGGAAGTTCTCCGGCAAGAATGAGTGCGAACAGCAGTATGATCCGGTTCATATGCACCGTTATTTTCCTTTGGGCTGCCTTGTTCTGTCGTATTGACAACAACCAGGCAAGGCATCGTACGATTCCTGTGAAGCCTTGCGCTCACTGGTGTCATATCCTGCAGCAGCAATGGCATCGTGAATCTTGTCCAGCGAAATTTTAGAAGGCTTGTAGGTGAGGGTAAGTGTATAAGTGTCGAGCACATATTCAGCTGCAATCACGCCTTTCAGGTCACATGCCGCTTCTATGCGATCTGCGCACATATCGCAGTCACCGTTGACGAAGAATGTTACCGTTTCGGTTTTTTTGGGTTTGTCCTGAGCACTTCCAATAATGGGATTGATCATCAGAAAGGCAATCATCAGAATGCCTGAGAGTTTTATGATTTGTTTCATGTTATTCGGGTTGAAAAGCTGGGTTATTAATAAAATCGTAATCGGTAAGGGTGAGCAGGAAGGCAACGATGTCTTCCATTTCCTGTTGCGTCATGCGCCCTTTAACAGCTGTGGCAAGATTGCCATCGAGATTTTCTGTGTAATGAAATTCCGTGT
>JBEAZL010000340.1:0-2973 GCA_041170085.1 Bacteroidota bacterium | reverse complement strand
GAAGAAGACACAGTAGTTCCCCGTTATCGTCTTGCCGACTTGCTTTCAGGTGTCAAGGAGGTTGGCAGAAAATACGGGTTCAAAAGTGTTTGTTACGGTCATGCGGGAGATGGGAATCTTCATGTGAACATTATTCGCGGTGACCTGAGTGACCATGCATGGGAAAACGAATTACCCAAAGCCATCCGTGAGATATTTGAGCTGACCCATTCTCTGGGCGGCACATTGAGCGGAGAGCATGGGATAGGATGGGTTCAGAAGAACTATATGGATGTTGTATTCAGGCCTGCGGAGCTGGCACTTATGAAATCGATCAAGGCTTCTTTTGATCCGTCCGGAATACTAAATCCCGGCAAGATCTTTCCGGATATTCATTAATCAGAAACTTTATAACTTATGAAATACATTTTCTTATCTGCTGTGGCTCTCTGCAGCATTCTTGCATCCTGTTCAGGCGAAAAGGATCCTTTGATCAACGGATGGACAGCCACAGAAGTTCACTTCTCAGGTAAGGCCGATTCTACCCTTGGTGCTCAGGAGGCAATGATTCTGAGTGCCCTGAAGGAGGCTGTAGTCGGAGGTCATTATGCATTCAATGAAGATGGCACGTACAATCTTACCATGAAGAATGGCCAGGAACAAGGCACCTGGCGGTATTCAGATGACCGCAAGACCCTCTTCATCAAGAATTCCAAAGAGGAAAGGGACTACAGCATTTTAAGCTTTGATCCTGCCAAAATCGTCTGGACCCGCCCGCAGGCTAAGTCAATTGAAGTTACCCTTGAGGCGGACAAAAAATAATTATCGGGATTATCCATTCCCGTTTTCTAACCTCCGGTTCCCCTGAAAGTTGAATTGAATTTCAGCGGAGGGTAAATGAGTGAAACGTATTGTTTATTTGAAATGTGTTTAGGTAGTGTACCTCATACACATTTGAGTTAGTTGAGCCAGCCTTTGCGGCTGATTCGAGTACGATAGTTTTTAGTTTTTCAGTTTAAGCCTTAAGGCCCCGACTACGGTTGGGGCCTTTCGGTTTTTATGCGGATTCGCTTTCTTTCCGGAGTCTAAGCCTCAGCCTTTCCTGCGATTGTGCATTCAGAAAAACGGCGAGTCCGATGAGCACAATCCCCCCCAATGTCAGGGAGCTGATTGATTCGCCGAAGAAAATCCACCCAAAGGCCACAGCGAAGATGGCTCCTGTGTAATTCCATGGAGCGACAAGGCCGGCCCTCTCTGTGTGCAGTGCGAGCGTCATGAAATACTGTGCGCTTTGTGTGAATATGCCCATGACGAGAAGCAGTATCCAGTCGAATCCCTGTGGCTGCACCCATTCAAAGAGGCACCACAGACCCATGAGCGGTATACTGACCAGGGGGAAATACATAACGATGGTCATGGGATGATCGAAGTGCTTGGCCCTGATAATACTGTTGTATGCCAGCGCTGCGAGAACGGCTGAAATTATACCCGCTACAAGCCATTGCCCTTCCACCCTCACATCAGTTCCTTTGATCAGGATTACCCCGCACATGGCCAGGGCGAAGAACAACCATTGAATTCTCAGCATGGGCTGATCGTTCATCCGCACTGCAATGAGCACGGTGAATATGGGCGACAGGTATTGTATGGTGCTTGCAGTGGCAAGGGGCATGTGTTTGATGGTACTGAAGAAAAGAATAAGCGCTGCAAGTCCTGTTATACCGCGTGCCAGGAGCCATGTGATGTTGTTTCCCCAGAATGGCAGCTTGAGCTTGCGGATGTACCAGTAACAAATCACAAATGAAACGACGGCCCGGAAAAATATCAGTTCATGAACGGGGATATGATCCAGTTTCTTGGCAGCAGCGTTGACAATGGCGAAGCAGAATACAGACAGCACCATGTATACGATACCCTCGTGTTTGCCTGCGTGTCGGGCTATCCAACCTGTCATTCTGCAGCAGCGACCTTGAATTCGCTGGTGAAATGGAATGTCAGTTCCGGATAATTCCTCTGCTCCATTTCAAGCATAAACTTGCTCGGTGCCAGAAATACATCGTTGTCTTCTTTGTCTTTCACCATATTCTGGCCCTTGATGCGCTTGAATTCCGCAAGCTTATCATCATCCGATGATGTTATCCAGCAGGCTTTGTAGAATGTCTTTGAGTCAAACTCACATTTTGCTCCATATTCATGTTCAAGGCGGTATTTGATTACCTCGAACTGAAGTTCGCCCACAGTTCCCACAATCTTCCGGTTACCGGGCTCCTGGAAGAATACCTGGGCTACGCCTTCTTCGGTGAGTTGTCTGATTCCTTTATCCAGCTGCTTGGATTTCATTGGATCTTTATTCACCAGCTCTTTGAAAATTTCTGGAGAGAAGCTGGGTATTCCTTTGAACATGATCTTCTCCCCTTCTGTAAGGGTATCACCGATTTTGAAGTTTCCGGTATCGTACAAACCAATTACATCACCCGGATAAGCTTCATCCACTGTGCTCTTGGCCTGGGCAAGAAATGTAACGGGGTTCGGGAATTTGAACTGTTTTTCGAGTCTTACGTGGTTGTAGAAAGTGTTTCGTTCAAACTTTCCGGAGCACACTCTCATGAATGCAATGCGGTCGCGGTGTCTGGGATCGATGTTGGCGTGAATCTTGAAAACAAAACCGGTCATCTTCGGCTCTTCAGGCTTCACAGTTCTGAGATTAGACTCGCGAGGCTGTGGAGTCGGAGCGATTTCCACAAACTTGTCGAGGAGCTCTTTCACACCGAAATTGTTCACCGCGCTGCCAAAGAATACAGGCGCGAGGTTGCCTTTCAGGTATTCACTTACATTGAATTCATCATATACGCCTTCAATGATTTCTACGTCGCTTCGCAGCTGATCGGCGTACTCCCCGACCAGGTTGTCGAGCTCCGGGTCTGAGAGATCAGAAATGGTGATTACTTCATCTGCAATCTTAGTCTTTTGAGACTCGAAAAGGTTCACAGATTT
>JBEAZL010000339.1:0-3176 GCA_041170085.1 Bacteroidota bacterium | reverse complement strand
ACGTACGATACACATGTGCCTGTGATATTCTATGGAAGTAATATCTTACCGATGCAGCTATTGGAAGAGGTCAGTGTAAGTGACATCGCGCCCACGATAGCCGGGCGTTTGGGTATTATGGAGCCTAACGGATGCACTGGCAGGATAATTCCTATCTGGTGGGAGTGATGATGGTCAGATATTCGTTGACATATCAGCAACCCCATCGCCATTTTATAAGCTTTGAAGCCGTTTTTCCTGTTCATGGAGATTTTCTGGAACTGCAGTTGCCCGCATGGCGCCCTGGCAGATACGAACTGGGAAACTTTGCGAAGAACCTCAGAGGGGTCAGGGCAACGTCTCCCGACGGAGAGGTTTTGCCGATTCAAAAGCTATCAAAGGATCGATGGCGAATTGAAACAGGGGGACAAGATTATGTCCGTTGGAACTATGAGTATTATGCTGCTGAAATAAATGCAGGCTCGACATTCTTGTCGCAGGATCTTGTCTATGTCAATCCGGTAAATTGTTTTTTCTACGATCCGTCTGCAGATAATGGCTATGAGATTTCGCTCAATCTCCCGATGGATTACTGCCTTGTTACAAGCCTGAGAACTGAAGGCAGGGATGTATTGCTCGCTTCGTCTTTTGACGAATTGGCCGATTCACCATTCATGGCTTCACAGGATATAGTGACTTGGGAGTATGAAAGCAACAACGTTCCCTTTTTTATTCATATCTGGGGTAAGACCCTGCCTGAGAAGGAAAGGATGCTGAAGGAATTCCGGGCTTTTACGGATGTTCATTTCCAGATATTTGATACCATTCCCTGTGATCAGTACCATTTTATGTTTCTTTTCCCGGATATACCTGTGAGGCATGGTGTGGAACATCAGAAATCCACCGTCATCGCTATGGGCCCTTCGGCCGGTATTCTGGAGGAAAACAGGTATAATGAGTTGCTTGGCATTTCATGTCATGAGCTTTTTCATACCTGGAATGTGAAGTATATCCGTCCGGCAGAGATGAAGCCTTATGATTTTACCCGCGAGAATTATGCTGCCACTGGCTATGTATATGAAGGGGTAACGACTTATTACGGGGATCTTCTCCTATGGCGGTCAGGTGTGTTTTCTGATACGCAGTTTTTCGCCATTCTCGCATCGACTATTCGTCAGCATCTTGACAATGAAGGACGCTTTAACCTGAGTGTTGCTGATTCCTCATGGGACACCTGGCTGGATGGATATGTTCCCGGAGTGCCATGGCGTAAGGTTTCCATATACAATGAGGGAGCGCTGCTGACATTTATCTGCGACATCGGAATCATGAAGGCTACGGATATGCAGCGCTCGCTCGATGATGTGATGAAGCTGCTGTATAACGACAAAGGCATTATAGAAAGCGGTTATACTGCGAGGGATTATCAGCTTGCCATGGAGAAAGTAGCCGGTATTTCCTTTGTTGATTTATTTGCGAATTGCTTCCATGGCACCGCAGATTATTTGCCTTACCTGAAGGAAGCGTTACAGTGGCTTGGACTTGAGCTGAATTTTGTGACAGATACAGATCTCTGGCATTCGAAGCTCGGAATTCGTTATTCAAAAGACGCCGGTGGAAATATTGTAGTTGAGGGTGTAATGCCGGGCTGCCCTGCCGATCGTGCCGGATTGTGGAAGGGAGATATCATTACCAAAGTCAACGGAGCTGCTCCTGATACTAACAGTTTACCAGATCAGTTTCATATTGAATGGCAGAGTTATGGAGTGGACAGAAAGGCGGAGATAAAGACCGACGGACGCACTTACTATGACATTCCGGGGATACAGCCTTTATCAGATCAGAGGTCTTTTCAATTCTGGAAATTTCGTCAGAAGTAAAATCCGGGAATATGCTGAGGTGGAGTACCCCGAGCCCACATGCTGTATGGGCTAAGACTCTTAGCTATTGAATTTTTCAGCCAGCTTATCTGCGATGTAATCAAATAAATTCTTGAGCGGTCCTTTCACGATCATTTCGAGAAATGGATTGATTTGCGCTTCGCAAATCTGATGAACATCACAGGTTGAGCCCTTCTCTTCGATGTGGATGTTAAGTGTAAAGGGAAAGGGAGAGCCTTCTCCGGAAGCGAAGCAGATAAATGAATTCGGCGTATCGCTCTGATGCACGAGTGAAATCTTATATGCACCCTGCACTTTGAAGGAGCACGATGTGCCCTGACTCGTCCAGTCTGAAATGTTCTTGGCAGGCAACAGATCAACCAGATTGTCGAGGTTTTTCAGATACTGGAATACCTTTTCAGAAGAGGCATTCACGCTCACCTTCTTGCTTTCAATTTTGGTCATCTGTGTGGATTAATGCGTTTGTGTGTAGGCTGCAGACCACGCTTCGGGATCTTTGCGCCATTCCTGCAAACTCGATAATTCTTCTTCCGAGATATAATTGAGTCCGTGTGCTGCCTGTACCAGCTGATCGTAGTGTGTAAGGGTATGCAGTCCGCATCCGGCTTCACTGAAATTGTCTGCGGCTTTCCGGAAGGAGTAGGTGAAAATGGCCACCATACCGAGAATTTCTGCGCCAGTCTCGTTCAGCGCGGCAACAGCATTGAGGCTGCTTTTCCCGGTGCTGATGAGGTCTTCCACGACAACCACTTTTTGCCCGGGTTCAATTACACCTTCTACCTGATTGGTAAGTCCGTGCTTTTTGGCCTCACTTCTGACATAGATAAAAGGCAGGTTGAGTGCTTCAGCTACCAGGGCACCATGAGCTATACCTCCGGTTGCTACTCCGGCGATTACCTCAGTGCCGGGATAGTGATGCCGGATGATATGCGCAAAACTGTCACGTATGTATCGGCGGATTTCGGGGTATGAAAGGGTTTTCCGGTTGTCGCAATAAATCGGAGACCGAAGTCCGGAGGCCCATGTAAAGGGGTTTCCCGGATTTAATTCAACGGCCCGGATCTGCAAGAGATATTCTGCTACTTTTAGACCGTGTTCTGCTGGATCTGACATGGGTCAAAGGTATAAAGTTTATTTCGCCAACCGTCCGCTCATCTTCACAGATGGAACGGAAACTGAAGCCCTCAGGAAGAGGGGTGTTGCTGTGCTGCATTCGTGTGGAGTATCAGATACCCTCAATGTGGAAATGGCTATCAGCAAAGGGGCACGTCAGATCTTTATGGTTTGCCGGGATGT
>JBEAZL010000338.1:0-7585 GCA_041170085.1 Bacteroidota bacterium | reverse complement strand
TGCAATGATCCTTTTGCACTCAATTTTAATCCGTCTGCTTCTTTCGATGATGGTTCCTGTCAGTTTGATCCACCGGGTTATTTGGGGCTGACGTATGAGGAGGTAGGCCAGAATTTTATTGAGGGATATAACACCTACAGGGTGTATGCATCTTTCCTTTATCCGAATGAACAGCTGGCTGCAGTATTTGGACAAGATATCACGCCACTGCACATTACCACAGCAGGTCAGTTTTATCAGCATCCTTCCGGTTCTCTGACATCGGATGGAATCGATGCTGATTTTTTTGTTTTCTCGCCGGAACTCGAATATGATTCATGGATTACCATAGGAAGCGATTCAGGGCCTAATGAGGTTGAAATAATTAATGTTGACGGAACCACATTCGAATCAGGAGGTAACCTCTCCATTTCTGATGGAGACGGTGGGGCGTGGTATGTTCTGCCGAACGTTGAAGCTTCAGCGTTTCCCGACTTTCTGGGAAGAGTTCTCATCGCACAACTCACAACAAATGGTGATATAAGTATTGCCCTCAATCTTCAGTACCGATCTTCCGATGGTACCAGCCACCAGGAATTTGGTCAGCTCCTTGAGATTCCTTTTGTCCAGAATTCCTGCCCCGGCGATTATACCTCCGACGGACAGGTTGGTTCCGCAGATCTGTTGATATTCCTGGCAGGTTTTGGTTGCTCGTCTTCATGTACAACAGACCTCACCGGTGATGATCAAACAGGTACAGCAGACTTGTTGCTCTTTCTTAGCCTTTTTGGTAGCAGCTGTTTTTAGTGGGATTCATTAGTCGGATACAACTAAAATACGATCACATGTGTCATCAAAATAACCAAACCCCAACAACGATGAAGACCCTGTCCATGTGTATCGGGATATTGATTTCGTTCATGTCCATGGCTCAGAGCAATGTTCGCATTTCGATGTTCAGTCCTGCAGCACACGAAGTGAGGCTTACCAATTTTGGAAACGTATCTCAGAACATTGGGACTCATTTTTTGTGCAATTTTCCGGATTACAGACAAATCAATACTCTTGAGGTAATCTCCGGTTCCCTCAACCTGACTGCAGGCTCCTCTGTAACGGTTATCTATCCGGATGCGTGGCTAAGCCATGGCGAGATTGGTTATTACATCAATAACCTGTTTTCAACTGCGTCCTCTATGAAGGACTACGTAGAGTGGGGGGAAGGTTTTCATACGAGAGAGACACTCGCAGTGAGCAATGGATTCTGGAGTGCCGGAGATTTTGTGAGTGGATTGCCTCCTTATCAGTTTACGGGAACAGGCAGTGATTTTGGACTTTCATTCTGGAGCTCTGTCGTGGCCGGTTGTACTTATCCGGAGGCGGATAATTACAATCCTTCAGCCACCATCGACGACGGTACCTGTGCCCTCAACATTTCATGTGTCGGAGATCTGAATGCAGATGGTACTGTCGGAACTACTGACCTTCTCGTTTTTGTGGGGGCTTTCGGTTCAGATTGCCCATAAAATGCGTTTTTCCGGGTAACAAGGTGTATTTGATACACTTTCTTTATATTGCACTTGATTCCTACCAAAACAAGTGCATTCATGAGCGAGAAAAAACGATTGGGTTTTTGGGAAATCTGGAACATGAGTTTTGGATTTCTCGGGATACAGTTTGGCTTTGCCCTTCAATTGGGAAATACTAGCCGCATTTTTGAGACACTGGGAGCTGAGGTAGACAAGCTCGCCATCTATACCATTGCGGCCCCGGCGACGGGGCTTTTGGTTCAACCTATCATAGGTTACCTGAGCGACCGCACGTGGCATCCAAAGCTTGGAAGAAGACGTCCGTATTTTTTGATCGGAGCTCTCCTGGCAACTCTATCGCTTTTTGTTCTTCCGAACTCTCCATCACTCTACATTGCCATAGGTATGTTGTGGGTTATGGACACTGCATTTAACGTGTCCATGGAGCCTTTCAGGGCTTTTGTCGGAGATAAGCTTCCGGGTGATCAGCGCACGGCAGGGTATGCCATGCAAAGCTTCTTTATCGGAATAGGAGCAGTGGTGGCCTCAGCGCTACCTTATGTGATGACCAATTGGTTCAACGTTTCCAATGTTGCTGAGCCGGGTGTGGTACCGGATTCTGTTAAATGGTCATTTTATCTCGGAGCGCTTGCATTCATCCTCGCTGTAGGCTGGACAGTAATCAGCTCGCGCGAATATCCTCCCGACAACATGGAGGAATTCAAAAAGATGAGAAAAGAGACCAGTGGTGTTTGGTACGCAGTGGCAGATATTTTCAAAGGGCTTGCACACATGCCAAGGACCATGGTCGAACTTGCGGTTGTACAGTTCTTCTCCTGGTTTGCACTCTTTGCCATGTGGATTTATACGACACCCACCGTGGCGAGAAATGTGTTTCATGCTACCGACGCTGGTACAAAGGAATTTCAGGACGGAGGCGACTGGGTTGGCCTGAGCTTTTCAGTATATAACGGAGTTGCGGCATTGGTAGCCTTTGCGCTTCCCGTTCTTGCCAAATGGACAAACAGAAAGACCACTCATCTGATTTGTCTTGTTCTGGGAGGAATCGGACTCATTGCTGTTCATTACACAACAGACAGGTATATGTTGTGGGTGGCGATGATCGGAGTCGGTTTTGCGTGGGCCAGTATTCTTGCTATGCCGTATGCCATACTGGTGGGCTCACTTCCTGAAAAGCGATTGGGATATTACGTAGGTGTATTCAATTTTTTCATTGTGATACCACAACTTGTGGCAGCCGGAATACTCGGTTTCATACTTCAAAACTGGTTCTCATCTGATCCGGCTTATGCACTGCTTATCGGAGGCGCTTCATTTTTTGTTGCAGCGTTGCTTTGTCTGGTCATTACCGACCGCGACAGGCCATCGAAACAGATCTCATTATAGTTTGTTATCAATCAGAAAACCTAACCAAACCATAGAATATACAACCATGAAAAAGCTTCATTTTGCTCTCATGCTGTTATGTCCATTGGGAATGATGGCAAATGTGAATATCACTTTCAGAGTGGACATGACCAGTCAAATCGTAAGCCCGAATGGTGTGCACCTGGCTGGAAGTTTCGGCACAGCTGGCTATCCAAATTGGGATCCCGCCGGCATCCAAATGACGGATTCAAATGCAGACAACATATTCGAAGTTGTTCTCAGTCTTCCGGAGAATACCGCATTTGAATACAAATTCATCAATGGAAATGCATGGGGTAGCGATGAAAGTGTTTTAGGAAGCTGCAATTGCGGATTCGGAAATCGTTGTCTCAATATTGGATCAGCTGACCAGATCCTGCCGGTGTATTGTTTCGGACAATGTTCTTTCTGTGCCACTAATCCTCAGTTTCACGAAGTAACATTTCGTGTCAATATGCAGGAGCAAACCGTATCACCGAATGGTGTTCATCTCGCCGGTTCATTCGGGTATAATCCAGCTCCGTTCCTTTATCCTGAATGGGATCCGGCAGGAATAGAGATGACTGATGCCGATGCTGATCTTATCTATGAAGTCACCCTCACACTTGCTGAAGGATATTTCTATCAGTTCAAGTATGTAAATGATGATAACTGGGGTGCAGGCGGAGCGGAGATCGTTCCTTTTGAATGTCAGTTCATGGACAACAGAACAATCAATGTTGGGACATCTGATGTTGCATTGAACACAGTTTGTTTCGGTGCTTGTGCAGATTGTATCAACTTCGGTTGTACTGATCCAGATGCGGCAAACTATGACTCTTCCGCAACCTCTGATGATGGATCATGCACTTATCATGTGACTTTTAATGTGGATATGAGTCTGTATCCGGGAGGATTCAGCGGAGTGTATGTAGCGGGTGATTTCAATGGCTGGAGCAATACAGCCAACCCTATGAGTGATCCTGAATCGGATGGAACCTGGACCCTGACACTGGCTATTCCACAGGGTGATCACCAGTATCTGTTCTATGTGCCGGATGGCGATGTGTACGAAGCTTTTGCATTGTCAGATCCATGTGCCGTATGGGGTGGAGTATCTTTTAACAGACAGTTCTATGTCGGAGGTGAAGGTTTTGCACTGCCATTGTACTGCTTCAATTCCTGCTATGCATGCCAGACTGTAGAAGTGATTCTTAGCGTCAATATGGCGGGACAAACGATCGCTCCTGAAGGTGTTTATCTCGCTGGAGAGTTCAATGGATGGCTTCCAACACTAATGACGGACAGTGGTAACGATGTTTGGTCAACATCTGTGTACCTGCAGGCCGGAAACTATTTTGAATACAAGTTTGTAAACGGAGACAATCTGGATACAGAGGCCGAGATCATTACAGGACCATGTACCGGTGGTTTTCTGGACAACCGCTATTTCATTGCGCCTTTTGAGAACACGGCTTTTCCTACCTATTGTTTTGGCGAATGCACAGAGTGCCCGGTTTCCGTTCAGGTTCGCTTCAGGGTCGATATGTCAGATGAGACAGTTGCTCCGGAAGGTGTTCACATTGCAGGTTCATTTCAGGGGTGGGATCCTGCCGCAACCCAGATGTATCCTATAGGCTATGGTATTTATGAGGTAATTGTTGAACTCGACCCATATTCTTTTATCGAGTATAAATACATCAATGGTGATGCCTGGGGCGAGAACGAAGAGGTACCTTCTGAATGCGGATTCACCGTTTTCAATAATCGCTATTTCAATACCTATTTTTCGGATATTAACCTGCCTGTTGTATGCTACAGCTCCTGTACGCTTTGTCCGGGATGTACTGATCCTTTTGCTGCTGAATACAGTCCGTTTGCGGGCTCCGATGACGGCTCCTGCAGCACTCCTCTGTTATTCGGATGCACTTATCCGCAAGCCACCAACTTCAATCCTTCAGCCAGTACCGACGACGGAAGCTGTCTCTTTGATCTCGCCAACCCGTGCCCTGCAGACCTGAATGAGGACGGCCTTGTCGGAGTGACAGATTTGCTTGCATTTATCTCGCTCTACGGCTCTGTGTGCCCCTGATGCACACTGAACCCTTCAGCTGATCAGCTGTTATACCCTTATTTCCTTTATCCGGATTGGTTTTCCGGGATGGGAAATAAGGGTTTACTTTTGCAACGCAATCACAAAAGCATGAGCGCTATCAGACTGGCAGAGTCACGTCTTCCAACTACCTTCGGGGAGTTTACCATGATCACTTACGAAAGTGGTAAGCGTGACATGCCTCATATTGTGTTGCACAACCTCACTGAGAAGCGGGATGTGACCGATATCCGAATACATTCTGAATGTATGACCGGAGATGTTTTTGGATCGCTCCGGTGCGATTGTGGCGAACAATTGCATCACTCCATGGAACATATCGCGAAGCATGGAGGAGTATTGATTTATCTGCGACAGGAAGGCAGGGGAATAGGCCTGGTCAATAAGTTAAAAGCCTACAATCTTCAGGATGAAGGCATGGATACCGTGATGGCCAATGTGGTCCTGGGTTTTCATCCGGATGAAAGGAGTTATGATGAGGCTGTGGCCATTCTGAATGATCTTGGTATTTCTTCAGTGCGGGTGCTGACCAATAATCCGGAGAAGCTGGATGCTCTGACACAGGCCGGAATTGAAGTAGCTGGCAGGTTGGGGATTGAGGTAAAGGCCGGTTCTGAAAATGCCGGATACCTGCACACCAAAAAGGTATCCTTTGGACACCTGCTGGGGCTGGATCCAAAGTCGGAATAGAGAGTTGAACAGATTGATTTCAGTGAAAATCACAGAATAAAAAAAGGCTCTTATACAGAGCCTTTTTCAATTTCATTTATCAGATCAGGTTACGCTGAGTTTCTTTTCCAGATCCTCGAGGTATTTGCGGAAGTGCTTATCGGTCTCCTGCAGGTTGTTCACCGTGCGGCATGCGTGAAGCACTGTAGCGTGGTCTTTGCCTCCACAATGAGCACCGATGCTGGCCAGACTGCTCTTGGTCATCTTCTTGGCGAAGTACATCGCAATCTGACGTGCCTGAACAATCTCGCGCTTGCGGGTCTTTGATTTCAGCAACTCGATAGGAAGGTCGAAATAGTCACATACAACTTTCTGGATGTAATCTATACTCACCTCGCGTGCAGTGTTCTTCACGAACTTATCTATCATCTGCTTGGCAAGATCAAGAGTGATCGCCTTGCGGTTGAGAGATGCCTGAGCCATGAGGGATATCAAAGCTCCTTCAAGTTCGCGCACATTGGTGGTAATGCTGTAACCCAGATATTCCACTACTTCATCGGGAAGTTCAATGCCGTCGGAGTACATCTTTTTGCGCAGGATAGCTATGCGGGTCTCCAGCGAAGGTGGTTGCAGATCTGCACTCAGTCCCCACTTGAAACGAGAGAGAAGGCGTTGTTCCATTCCCTGCATTTCAACCGGTGGCTTATCGCTGGTAATAACGATTTGCTTACCTGTCTGGTGAAGGTGATTAAAGATGTGGAAGAAGATATCCTGAGTGCGCTCTTTTCCGCTGAAGAACTGTACGTCGTCTATAATGAGTACATCCATCAGTTGATAGAAATGAGCAAAGTCATTTACTGTGTTGTTACGCACAGCATCTATAAACTGGTGGGTGAACTTTTCCGAGCTCACGTAGAGCACAGTTTTTTCAGGATACTTATTCTTAATCTCTATTCCGATGGCATGCGCAAGGTGCGTTTTACCCAAACCTACTCCGCCGTAAATAAGCAGTGGGTTAAAGGCTGTACCACCCGGCTTGTTGGCGACAGCAAATCCGGCGCTTCTCGCCAGACGGTTGCAATCACCTTCTACCAACGTGTCAAAAGAATAATTTGGGTTGAGGTTTGAGTCGATGTTCAACTTTCTCAATCCCGGGATGATGAATGGATTCTTGATTTGGGTTTCACCGGTATCAAGCGGCATCGGAACCGGAGGGTTCTTGATGGCCTTACGGTTGCTGGTTGGCACTTTGATGGTAAACGGGCCCGGACTGTTGTAGTTGTTCTCCATCACAATGGAATACTCAAGACGTCCTTCAGCGCCGAGTTCCTTGCGGATGATTTTCTTCAGCAGGGTCACGTAATGCTCTTCCAGCCATTCGTAGAAGAACTGTGAAGGTACCTGGATGGTAAGCACGCTTTCCTCCAGTTTCACAGGCTTGATCGGTTCAAACCAGGTCTTGAATCCCTGTGGACTAACATTGTCTTTGATGATCTCAAGACAATTTTGCCACACCTGGTTATGATCCTTCTTCATGCTCCTGTTAATAAATTATTGGGGTTGTGTATCTTGTTCGTAACGGGTCTGTTTCAGACGTGTTAAGGTAAGCTATAAGCGTTGACAAATGAATACAGAAAATTCTGAAAAAAAAATCTGAATACCTATTGACTTATGAGAATCTTTGACAGTGTGCGACTGCCTCTGACTTCCGCTGCTATTGCGGCTTTCTGAAGGTCAATGGGTTGTGATTTGATTGATTTTGGTAATGAGGTCAGTTTCATGATTTTGGCTATTTTATACTGTAGTAACGCGTAAAACATGGGCTAAGTCCATCCACAGGCTGTTCAAAAATGGCATTTGGTTCGAATGATTATTTTCACTATTTGAGCAC
>JBEAZL010000337.1:0-3569 GCA_041170085.1 Bacteroidota bacterium | reverse complement strand
GTCTGCCTATCATTCTGGCCACTACCATGCCCGACATGGCAGGGGAGCAATTTGATTCTCTGAATTTAGATAAGCTCGCATTCCACCTCGGGGGAGTGCCGATTATTGCCATTAATGGCCGAACCGGCGAAGGACTTGATCAACTGAAAAACGCTATTTCCGCATATCAGGACCAGGCCAGGAAAATGAAATTCGGTCAAACGCCTTTGACATCTCTTGTTGGGGATTCATCTGCCCAGACCAGCGATACACTGTGGCGCTATGCCCGCATCCGCGACATCCTTGCCAAAGTAACCACGAACAAGGTGCAGGGTCCCGGTGCACGCATCTCGGCCCGCCTCGATAAATTATTTGTTCACCCTCTTTGGGGCTATGTCATCTTCGCCGCTGTCCTGATGGTGATCTTTCAGTTCATTTTCGTGATGGCTGAATTTCCGATGAACGTGATTGACGGGTTCTTCGTCGATGTCTCCGGCTGGCTGCAAACAACTCTTCCCGCAGGAGTTCTCACTGACTTACTGTCTCAGGGCGTGGTGCCTGGAATTGGTGGAGTGGTGGTGTTCATACCTCAGATCGCTCTGCTGTTTTTCTTTCTTGCCATTCTCGAGGAAAGCGGCTATATGGCCAGGGTCGTGTTTATCATGGACAAGATGGTCAGGCCTTTCGGACTGAACGGCAGGAGTGTTGTACCTCTGGTGAGCAGCGTGGCCTGTGCCGTTCCCGGCATCATGGCCACACGGACCATCGGTAACTGGAAAGACAGGATGATCACCATCATGGTAGCTCCCCTGATGAGTTGTTCAGCGCGAATCCCCGTGTACACCTTGCTCATCGCTCTTGTAATTCCCAACGATCTCATGTGGGGTTGGCTTGATCTTCAGGGGCTCACCTTATTCGGCTTATACCTGCTGGGACTGGTAAGCGCCTTGCTCGTGGCCGGGTTGTTCCGCATTTTTTTGTCGAGCACCGAGCGCAGTTTTCTGCTCATGGAACTTCCCAATTATCAGATTCCACGCTGGCGTGAAATGCTGATTACGGTCTGGGAAAAAGTCAGAATTTTTGTAGTAGATGCGGGTAAGGTGATTCTTGCGATAGCCATTGTGCTTTGGGCTCTGTGCAGCTACGGACCTCCTGAAAGAATGGAAAAGGCGCTCACGGATGTGGAAGTGAAGGCTGCCGATAACATAACACCCGATGAGCTGGAGCAAAAATTGGCGTCAACGAGATTGGAGAATTCTTTTATCGGTATCGCTGGTCAATGGATGGAACCGGCAATCAGACCCCTCGGTTACGACTGGAAAATTGGTATCGCCTTGCTGACATCCTTTGCAGCGCGCGAAATATTCGTAGGGTCGATGGCCGCCATCTATAGCGTGGGGGCGGATTTCGAAGATGGAAAAGCGCTGATGGACCGCATGAGAGATGAGGTGAACCCGACAACAGGAAAACCTGTTTACACACTTGCCTCGGGGCTTTCCCTCATGGTCTTTTATGTGTATGCCATGCAATGTATGTCGACACTTGCTGTTGTGAAAAGGGAGACCGGCTCCTGGAAGTGGCCCCTGATACAGCTTCTCTATATGGGTGTCCTGGCATGGTTGTCTGCTTTTATTCTATATCAGACATTGTCATGATACAGCAGATTCTTGCAGTTCTCATCATCGTTACCGCTGCTGTCTTTCTCTGGAGAAAGTTCAGTCGCAAGAGCAAGGCATGTTCGAAGTGCGAGAAGTGACCTTCCGAAAGTGACAAAGTGAAAAAGGAGAGCAGGCGGATAGGTTAAATTGACAAGTAACATTTTCCGTCGCCCCCCTTTTTCTGAAACCTTAAACCTGATAAAGTTTATCAGTTGTTTAGCAGTTTGAACTGGTGCGAACGTATGGCGGCAAACCAATACCGCGCCCCGGGAAAAACCCTAGTTTTTTGTACCCTATTTAACCTACGTTTTTTTCGTTGATTCGACCAAAAGGTATCTGGTAAGGCTTTGTGTTCAACCGGTTTCAGGTGTCCATTCGTAGATTTGGAATATGGGCAAGGCTAATCTGGCGGGCAGGAATTGGGGCGGTGGCGTAGCGCATATTGCCTTTGCCATCTTTCTTGTTGTACATGCCGGACTTGTCCATGGTCAGTTCGCCGGAGTTAGGTTCAGATCGGTGACCAGTGCGAATGGGCTCTCGCACGATGTAATCAACACCATAACCAGAGATCATGATGGCTATATGTGGTTCGGAACCTTCTCGGGTTTGAACCGCTACGATGGTTATCACATTGAAGTTTTCAGACACGATCGTAACGATAGCCTATCCATCCCGGACAATTCTGTCAGATGCAGCTTGTCAGATACAAAAGGACGACTTTGGTTTGGAACCGAAAAAGGCCTGTGTGTATGGAATGGTAATCGGGGATTTAATCTTGTGGGTCAAGGAACACGCCTGGAAAACCTGCACATAACGAGTCTGGGCGAGGACGCAAACGGACAAATCTGGGTGGGCACCCGAAAGGGTGTTTTTCTGGTAGCCGACAATTTTCTGATTAACGAAACACCACTGGTGAAATTAGGCGAGCAGGACACTTTGATAAGCGTTACAGACATTCACGTCAATGGATACATGGTCTTCATGGTGTGTGAGAGGAGGGGTGTAATGATTGTGCATACGGGGACCAGCGAGCTGCTCCGAATGAAAACAACAGAATCGGGCTGGCAAAAACTGATTTCAGATGATGTAAAAGAAGTGGCATCATGGATTGATGGACGGATTTGTATTGGTTATCGCAACGGATCCATTTCCAGGCATGATCCCTCATGGGGTGATATTCTGGTGTACCCGGAGTTGAGCACATATACGCGGGGCGATTTTACCAATGAGCTGACAGAGCTGAAATACGATCAGTCAGGAAATCTTTGGGCAAGCGGATCATTGTCCGGATTGTCTGTTCTGGCTCCGGGAGCTACCGGAATTGTTACACTTCGCGATATTCCTTCGATTACAGAATTTTCAAACACACGCTCGGCAAGATGCATATACGTTGATCATGAAGGGACGATTTGGCTTGGTATGCATACATCTGGGATACTGTATTTCAATCCCTCTCAGCAAATATTCTTTAATTACCGGAGACCATCGGGAGTAGCGGAACAGAGCAGAGAAGATATTTTGTTGTCGAACTGGACACGCGCATTTGCCGAGGATCCTCAGGGCAGACTTTGGATCGGAACAGTAGACGGTGTCTCCATTCTGGACAGAAGTAAAGATTCCTTCGAAGCGATCAGAAATACTGACATCAACAAAATACGCATTGCCGGTAATAGCATCAGGTCGTTACTCAACTATCGGGATCAAATGATGCTGATAGGTTCGGCGGAGGGGCTTTCGGTTTTCGATTTTGATAATGGAAGCATTCAGACTTACAGATCTGACGATGACGATATTAATAGTCTGCCCGGTAGTTTTATCTGGGATATGTGTCAATACCGGCAGGGCGCTCTTCTTGCGACATCATCTGGTCTTGCATACTACAACGCAGAATCAGGAAGGGTGGAAACCTGGTCTGAACAGCCTGAAGTGAGG
>JBEAZL010000336.1:0-3914 GCA_041170085.1 Bacteroidota bacterium | reverse complement strand
GATGGATCTCGGAGTCTTCACCATCGACGATGAGGCCATGACGCTGCAATTCGCCGGGGCAAACCTCAATCTGTACATTCTCCGCGAGGGCGAGTGGATATGTCTTAAAGGAACCAGAAGGCCTCTTGGCGTCGAAGACCATCAGGCCATCCCGCCATTTGCCAATGAGGTGTTCCAACTTAAAAAAGGAGATTGTGTTTACGCCTGGACAGATGGTCTGCCCGATCAATTCGGCGGGCTCAATAACAAAAAGTTCAAGACTACCGGGGTGCTTTCCTTTATACGCTCGCTCCCCGCTGTTTCGATGTCGCGGCAGAAGGAACTCATCTCTGCACACATCCGCTCATGGAGAGGTAGTGCCGAGCAGACCGACGACATCTGCGTGGCCGGCTTCAGAATCTGAGCTCAGACAGCCCTGTATTTGCCGCTGAACAACAACTCTCCGGCCGGACTGTAAAGCGATACCTGATTAACTACATCCGATGCACAGAGGGGTACCGACATCAATGTTCCATTCCCATCCACCATGCGGTCGCTGCACACTGTTCCATTACTGTTGCACTCTACCAGCTTATAGCGGGTTGCGGCGGAAGAATGAAACACAAGAGTACACTCACCGAATTCCGCGCAGTGCGAGATAAACGGCCCGGGCTCATCATCACCGAAAACGGATGTAACATCCTGCAACGACAACCATCCGGAAGATTCTGGTCGTCCCATGTCTTTCAGGTCGCAATGCAGTTCCATGATTCCGAGAAGTACGTGATCCATGTTCATGATGTCTTTCTTTTTTCGTTGATGCATCATGCATTCAACGGACACAAAGGTCCGCTACGGTTGTTGCGGGATGCGAACGCGTATGTGAAGAAATCATTACGCCCGGGTAATGAAGTGATAAAGCGAAGGGTGTTGGGGTTGTTACATCGCTGCAAGAAATTCAGATTATATAAATGAGAATAGCACCCCTACGGGGCGCCGGTAGATTTTCTTCCCATCAGGCTAAGAGGATTTTGCCCCTACGGGGCAGGATAAAAAGCCACTGGCTATCGATGTGTTGAAAGTACCTGTCGAGCCAAAGAAGATAATCCCCTAATTTGCTTCAGAAACTTATCGCCGCTTCTTAAACTTGGCGTCTGAAGCATTGAAAAATCAAGAATACGATTGTCCCGGCTCTACCAGAAATCCGCAATTCAAATGAGAATGGCACCCCTACATGGCGCCGGGAGATTTTCTTCCCATCAGGCTACGATGATTTTGCCCCTATGGGGCAGGATTAAGATGTACAGGTGCTACCCATCTCATTGAACAATCAATGGAATGGAAATTCCTGTTCCGGTTCTGACGAGATACATACCGGGCTCTAATGACAATGCGAGGTCCGGATTATTCATATTGGGCTGCGATCGGAAAGCCGTTCGCCCTGTGGAATCAAGTATTTCAAGATGGGTTATTCCCGCTGTATCCGCACTCCGGATGGTCACTTGTCCTGCAGAAGGATTGGGATAAACCAAAACCTCAGGTGTACTGTCCTGTGAATCATCTATGTTCAGGAAAGATGAAAGCTCGTCGTACACCGGGTTAAAAATGCCGAACCATCCCTGCTGTGTGTTGGTCATGGTGACTGCGGTAAACCCGTATAGCTCACTATGAAACATGGATGTGAGGTTGAGGTAATACCCGTCATGTCCCAATATCTCGTCGCCTGCATCCCCATCTGCATGATGAATGCCAAGTCCGTAACCGCTGGTCCATGAGGCATTGCTCCAGGGCACAAATGCTGTCATCTCCTGCCACGACTCAGGCGAGATGAGCTCACCGCCCACAAGTGCCCTGAGAAATGTGGCCTCATCATGGGGTGTCGTCAGTATGTTACCCGCCCCAAAAGCGTATGTGTACATGGCGTTGTGCGAGATGTCATTATAGGGTGTCACACCCTGACCAAAATTCCACCATATCCCTGCAAACGGATCAACGGTGGTTTCAAAACCTCCGAGGTAGGTATGCTCAAGTTGCAGTGGTTCCCAAATGCGCGAACGCAATTCAGCAGCGAGACTATTTCCTGTTATCGCCTCTGCCATCTTGCCCAGAATGAGGTAGTTTGAATTGGAATATTGAAAATCTGTACCGGGACTGAACAGTGCCAGTTCAGGAACAAAGTCCGTGAGGATTTCATCCGGTGTATAGGCATGTTCCGGATCCAGCCAGAGGTCGGCGTTTACCTGTGATTCGAGATAATCGTCGATGCCGCTGGTATGGCTCAACAACTGACGAATGGTAATGGATGGGTTAACTGATATCGGAAGCGTGACATGCTCTGTCCAGCTGTCGTCGAGGTCTATCAGTCCCTCTTCCTGCAACAGTAAGTACAATGTGGCGAGATGTGTTTTCGTGGTGCTGGCTGCGATGAAGAGGGTCTCCTCTGCCACATTGTTTCCGGCTTCGTCGACTCCTGACTGCCCTGTCCAGATCTCACCATCGGGCATAATCACACAGGCCGACACACCATGATGTCCGACGTTGTTAACCTGATTGTCGAGGATACCCTGAAGTGCCGCAGCCAGAGCAGGATCCACCTGGGCCACAGCCATGTTTATGCCCATGCATAAAACACAGGAAACAAGGTTTGTACTTCGCATCAACCAAAGATATTCGTTTCCCCTTTCCACAGGACCCTGGTGCAAGTTTGGAGGTCTTGTTCTATTTTCACCGATGAATAAGTCCGTTTGGGACTTGTTTGACCAAACCTATTTAAAGCTACGAGCCCACTTGTTGAGGTGGTGCGATATAACACACGTTTATGAAGATTCTCGACATCAAAGTAATGCGCGGCCCTAACTATTGGAGCATTCGCAGAAAGAAACTGATACAGATGCGCCTCGACCTCGAGGATATGGAGCAGCGCCCGACAAACAGCATCGAAGGCTTTCGCGAGCGACTTGAGAAATTGTTGCCGGGGATGTTTTCACATCGCTGCTCTGTTGGTCAACCCGGCGGATTTTTCCAGCGTGTTGAGGAAGGCACCTGGATGGGCCACGTGATTGAGCATATCGCACTTGAAATACAAAGCCTCGCAGGCATGAACTGTGGCTTCGGACGTACGCGCGAAACGGGTACACCCGGTGTGTACAACGTCGTGTTCGACTACATGGAAGAAAAGGCCGGTACCTATGCTGCCCGCGCTGCGGTTAACATCGCACAGGCACTGATTGATGGAACCGAATACGATCTCGCCGACGACATTCAGAAACTGCGCGAGATACGCGAAGATGAACGTCTCGGACCCAGCACAGGATGCATCGTGGATGAGGCTGTTGCAAGAGGAATTCCCTTTATCAGGCTCAACCGTCACTCGCTTGTACAGCTCGGCTATGGCATCAACCAGCGCCGCATCCGCGCAACCATCGCCAGCACAACCGGCAGCATTGCCGTTGATATAGCCTGCGATAAAGAGGAAACGAAAAACCTTCTCGGCGCAGCAGAAATTCCCGTTCCGAAAGGGCGTATCGTCTATGGCGAAGAAGGACTCAAAGAGGCCATCGAATCCATCAAGTATCCCATCGTATGCAAGCCCGTTGACGGCAACCACGGCAAAGGAGCGACGACCAATATCCAGGACTGGGACAGCGCTGTTGAGGCGCTGATGGCTGCCAAGAAATACTCGCGCGGTGTTATTGTAGAGCGCTTTATCACAGGACAGGACCACCGCGTTCTGGTAGTTAACTATAAATATGTTGCCGCTGCTGTGCGCAAGCCTGCTGCGGTGATTGGCGATGGCAAGAGCAATATCAGTCAGCTGATCGAGCAAGTCAACGCCGACCCTCGTCGCGGATACGGACATGAAAAAGTTCTGACCCAAATAACCATCGATGACTTTCTGATGGAAATGCTCAACAGGGTGAACATGACCCTGGAGA
>JBEAZL010000335.1:0-2670 GCA_041170085.1 Bacteroidota bacterium | reverse complement strand
TGAGATCCCTGTTGATTAAACCTGTTCCGGCGATGGACCAGGGAGCCTCAGTGATGCTCGACCTTGTGCGCGTGGTGGTTGCCCAGATTGTGGTGGTCACTCATTGTGCAGATATTCTGGGAGAGGTGAACTACCCTGCCGACAGATTTTTCGCCGAATGGGGAGCCATCGCCATTGTGATCTTCTTCGTTCTGAGCGGCTACGTCATTGCCTATTCCACCCTTCGGCGTATTCAGAGCGGTGGTGACGCATACGGTTTCAGAGATTATTTTCTTGAGCGTTTTGTGCGCATTTACACCACGTTGTTAACCGGCATGGTGTTTCTCGGCTTGCTTAGCCTTGTGGCATATTTTGTCTGGCAGACGCCACTTTCGACGGTGAAATGGAACGATGCCATCGGCAATGTGCTTATGATCGTTAATCACCCGGTTTTGATTCAGCTTCGCAAATCAGTAGATGCCTCTTGGATAGGTTTTTTCGAATTCAAGTACTGGGGTGGTTCTCTTCCGGTTTGGACGCTTTCCATCGAATGGTGGATGTACATGTGCTTCGGATGGATTTTACTGGCCAAAAGCCGCTCCTGGTACTTCTGGCCGGTGCTGATCCTGATGGGCATTTCGCCGCTGATGGAATTGATTTATGGATCCCGGCTTCAGCCCGGACTTCCCTTCTTCTGGTGCCTGGGAATCGCTGCAGTGTTGATGTCGAATAACCTATGGAAACTACCCGTGATATGGTCTCGCCTACTGATGACCATTTGTGTCTTCATCATTTTGCTTGCAGGCTCTTATATCGGTTGGCGCGTTGCAGGCCTCGTTTTCTTCGTTTTTCTGATGCTGACACTGTCTTTTTACCGCAACCGCGAGACAAATATTTCACCGCGATTTAGCAAAATTGTGAAATTCATGTCGGGTTATTCATTTATGATTTATATCGTCCATTTTCCTGTCGTGCAGTTCGTTGGATATATGAATTTACCCATGAGTCCTGTCTTTTGCATGACCTTGGCCTTTGTCCTTTCCAACGTCGTATCGCTGGGACTGGCTCTGCCTACCGAAATGCGTTATAAGCAGATCAGAAGCTACATTTTTAACCGTTTGAGAATGAATTCCTGATCTGATATTCTCCGAAAAAGAGTTTTATAATTAACAGTTAATGGCATTTCCGGACATGGATTTTAGTGGTTAACAGCGACCTTTGCACCCGCGAGGCTCCACTGAATTTTGTAACCCTTTGGTTACCGGCCCCGTATACCGACGCTGAAACTGAACAACCTCCATCCCGATGGTACCCTTATCTAAATGGCTCTTGTTGGCCGCTGGCATTTGTGTCTGTCTCTCAGGACAGTCGCAGCAGCCGGAGCTTAACAATTTTGCCTGTACCCTTCGCAGCGCTGCTGAGCTAAGCTCTTCAGAAGCGAAGGATATCCGCTCATACATTGAGAATCATGTCGGTGGCACCATCCGTGTCATCTATGATGAATCCTCCGAGCAATTCGCAGTGATAACTCCGCAGGCATTTGAACTCTGTCCGTTACTCACAGATCTGGCCCACGAAGGATATTTCATTGGATTAATCATTTCTCCCAACAGCCAGCAAAGCGGAATTGAAATTCAGCATTGCGAAGGTTACCGCTTCGAACTGGTTCGAATGCGTTACCTGTTGAGCCAATCCAGCCAAAAAGACGAATGAACATGAAAAGGCTTTCTTCCATATTGCTCTTCATGTTGCTCTTTCAGGGTATCATGATCAAGGCGCAATGTCCAAACGACAATTCTTCTCAGGGTGGTGTGCTTTCTCTGGCTGCACAGGGCGTTGCTGAAACAAGTGCCTGTATCAATGCCGGCAAGTATGCCAGGTTATCGGTGGTTTCAGGCGAGACGTACACATTCTCTACCTGCGACGCAGGCTGGGACACAGAAATGACATTATATGCCAACTCAGGAGGAGCTGCACTTGCATTTGATGACGATGGCTGCGGCACCACCGGAGGTGGATCCAGCATTACCTGGGTGGCAACTTTCAGCGGCACACTCAGGATTCTGATCGACGGTCCGGGATGTACTTCGCCTTCAAGCTGTGCGGTGATTACCATGCTGTGGTTAGCTCCTCCCCCGCCGGCTAATGATACATGTGCCGGTGCCATTGCTGTTACCTGCGGAAGCACTACCAGCGGCACAACCGTCGCATCTAATATTGATGCCGTAGCGAACTGCGGAAATACCATTTCAACCGGAGGTGTGTGGTACGTAATTACCGGAACCGGTGAGCTTATCACTGCAAGTCTGTGCGGAGCCTCATACGACACCAAGATGGATGTGTATGAAGGAAGCTGTGGGAGCTTTTTATGTGTGGGCGGTAACAACAACTCTACCACATGTGGAAGCGCTTCGGTCACCACTTTTCACGGAGACATTGGCGCGCAGTATTATATTCTGGTGCACGGCAACAGCAACGAAAAAGGAACTTTCTCACTGGCCATCACCTGCGCAACAGTTTCCTATACAAACCAGGAATGCGAAGCCGCCGAGCCTATCTGCACCGACGATTCATTTGGCGGTAACAGCGATGCATTCGGACAGATTCAGGAACTGAACCTCTTCAATTCCAATTGTCTGACCATCGAGCACCAGAGCGGCTGGTTTTATTTCTCGCCGCTCACGACCGGCA
>JBEAZL010000334.1:0-7058 GCA_041170085.1 Bacteroidota bacterium | reverse complement strand
GCACACATGGATGCAGATCCTAAGGTGCGCCTGCAGTACGCTGCCAAATATGCCAGCACCGCCAACTACTGGAAATACTTTATTGGTCAGAACAAAGGTCTTCAGCGTCTGAATGTTTATGGCAAGAAGCAAAAGCTCGAAGAACAATTTACCACCTGGGTAAATCAGGATCCTTCGCGCAAATCGCAGTATGGCGAAGCACTCGGCCTGATTGAAAACTATTATAAGGAAACAGATGCGCGCGCGAAATCAAATGTCTACGCACTCGAAGCGAACCTCATCGGTGCTGACATGCCTCTCTTCGCATGGCGCTTCTACCGCACTTTCCAGGCTGCCATGGCTGCTGAAAATGAAGAAGAAAAGAAAGGTATCCTCGAGTCGTTCAAGGAACAAGCTGAGGCTCATTTCAAAGACTATGATGCAGCCACTGAAAAGGATGTATTCGTAGCTCTTGCCGAACTGTACATCCGCAACATCCCACGTGAACAGCGTCCAACATGGACACACGTGATTCAGGACAAGTACAAGGGAAATGTTCGCGCTTATGCCGACAAACTCTACAGCACTTCTATCCTTTCATCGAAGGATAAACTGTTTGCTTTCATCAATAAGCCAAGCCAGAAGGTGATCGACAAGGACATGGGAATCCAGCTCGCAGTAAGCGCCATTGAAAAATATCGCGAGACTTTCATGGATCCTTCAAAGGAGAAATTCGACAAAGGATACAGACTTTTTGTGGCTGGTCAGCGCGATATGATGAAGGACCGCAAGTGGTATCCTGATGCAAACAGCACTATGCGTCTTACCTACGGTAAAGTTGACGACTATGTTCCAATGGATGCTGTTCACTACGACTTCTATACGACCACTTCTGGTATCATGGAGAAAATGGATAACAACAATCCTGAATTCGTGGTTCCACAGAAACTGGCTGACCTGATCATGCGCCGTGACTTCGGTCGCTATGCGAACGAAAAGGGTGAACTGGTAACATGCTTCATCGCAGGTCTCGACATCACCGGAGGAAACAGCGGAAGCCCTGTCCTCGATGCAGACGGTAACCTTATTGGTATCGCCTTCGATGGTAACTGGGAAGCCATGAGTGGTGACATTGCCTACGAACCTGAGCTCCAGCGCACCATCAGCGTAGATATCCGTTACGTTCTGTGGGTGGTTGAAAAACTCATGGGCGGAACCAACATCGTGAACGAGCTGAAGTATGCTCCTAAGAAGGAAAAGAAGCCAGCGGTTGAAACACCGGCCGCACCTGCTCCTGCACCAGCACCGGTTACTCCTGCTCCTGTGACCAAGGATGTTCCAACTAAGAAAGAACCACAGCGTCCGGTTGAGAAAGGTGCCACCAAGAATGGCCCGTCTACTACCGGCACTCCAACCAAGGTTCCGGCTGCAACACCAAAGAAGAAATAATCATTAGATATTCTCAAGTAAAAAGGCTGTCCGAAAGGGCAGCCTTTTTCATTGTTATATCATCAATCCCGGTTAAGCAGGAGATAGTCCTAAGGAACGAACCGTGGTCATTGTTTGAGAAACCTTCCAAAAACACCAAGCGGAAGCACGGCTCCGGACTCTGCCTTCAGAAAAAGTTCTCCGCGGTGAAGAGCCTGACCTGCATGGTGGAGCAGGAGATTGTCCATCACCAGAGCCGACAATCCAAGGCTGTATGCGTTGAGGACAAGAAAGTGCTCCTGCTTATCGAGGAGCTTCAGTGCCGATGAAACCAGCTCACTGATGCTTTCTTCGAGCTTCCACTTCTCCCCTTTAGGTCCGTGTCCGAATGCCGGAGGATCCATGATGATACCGTGGTAAGTATTGCCCCTTCTCTCTTCCCTTTGCACAAACTTCAGCGCATCTTCCACGAGCCAGCGAACATTGGTAAGCCCACTGAGCTGCATATTTTCATTCGCCCAAGTCACCACCTGTTTCACGCTGTCGACATGGGTAACATCAGCACCTGCAGCTCTTGCTGCGAGTGTTGCTCCTCCTGTATAAGCAAATAGGTTGAGTACCTTAGGTGAAGGAGTATTAATTGCTTTAATGCTGTTGTAAATAAAATCCCAGTTGCAGGACTGCTCGGGAAAAATGCCCACATGCTTGAAAGAGGTGAGTCCAAGACGGAACACAATCGGCTCCTTGCCCGGAAGCTCATACTTCATTCTCCACTGATCCGGCATCGACTTCAGCTTGCTCCAATCGCCGCTATTGCTTGAACGTTGTTCGAAGCGCACATGAGCCTTCTTTTTCCATTCCGATTCGCTCCAGCGCCTTGGCCATACTGCCTGGGGTTCCGGACGTATTGTGATGAATTCGCCGAATCGTTCGAGCTTTTCAAAATTGCCTACATCCAGCAGGGAGTAATCCCTGAATCCGGAGGGACTGAGTAATTCGAACGGCAGGTTTTCTTTCTTCATTTCTGATAGTATTCTTCACGACGAACCAACATCCGGAAAATAACCTGAGTGATGAAATAGCCTATGGCTGACTTCAAGGCCAGACCAGGAGCTGTTTGCTTTATCACAATCCAGTATCCTTCGCTGTGCATCATGATCATCCAGAAAATACCCGAAGTCAGAATGATGATGTGCCCCAGTAACCAGAGACCTACAGTCTGGAACTGTTTCTGCGGCTTTATCCTTTCGGCGATGTATCCGCATGCCATGGCGGCGAATACGAAACCCCAGAAGAAGCCTCCGCTCGACCTGCTCAGCACCTTTTCAATTCCATAGGTACCACCAGCAAAAACAGGCAATCCGGCGATACCTGAAGCGATGTAGAGAATTACGCATAAAATACCGATTCTCCAACCGAACCAGATGGCCGGTATCAATACCAGAAGACTTTGAAGTGTCACCGGTACATTGAGGCCATTGCGAATAACGGTTGATCCTCCCATGTTGAGCAGCAACGTACCCAGGAAGACTTTGATGATGGCATCAATCGTCGGGTTGGAGCTAAATCTGATGTATGCGTTCAGCACGATATATAGTCTTACTCGGTTATCAGGCTATTGTTAGTTCGGTCGGTGTCCGCTGTTCCCATATCAGGATCAACAACAATATTCTTCACTTTATCCATGGCATGCGGTACCACAAAATCATAATAAGGCGCAACCCATTGCCAGGTCTGAAGAGACTTCTCGGACTTCAGGGGCCGGCTACCCATCATGAGATCAAGAGGAATGTAATACCTCTCTGTTGATCCATCTTTAAGCTCGACAAGCACCTCCACAGGCATGGGCATCTCGCCCACTCTTTCAAGTCGCACCAAAGTAGAAGCAGCGTCGCCATATACCGTATCAATGGCATAGTCGATTGTCCTGATGGAACCTGTCATGTATTGATTATACCAATCCAGTTCCAATCCTGACACCTGCTCCATGGCGCGTATCAAAGCCCTGTCATCGGGATGTCTGAACTTCCATGTATTGAAGAACTGCATCAGGGCTTTGTTTTGATTATCATCACCAAGCAGATAATCGAGCTGGGCGAGATAAACTTCTCCTTTACTGTAAGCCGCGGTGCCGTATGCGTAATTCGTATTGAAATGGTCGGCATGAACAGACAATGGCTCTTCCATGCGGTCTTTGATGATTCTGAGATACCCTGAATAAGCATCCTTGTGCTTGTCAGCGTTCAATGGAAATAAGTGATCCATGGCTTCAGTGGAGGAATAGGAAGTAAAGCCCTCATCCATCCAGAAGTATTTGCTTTCATTAAAGCCGAGCACACCATGGTACCATGCGTGCGCACCTTCGTGCATCACCACCCCCACAAGGCTCGGGGTCTTGCGATTACCGGTAATGAGCGTCGCCATCGGGTACTCCATTCCACCATCACCACCCTGAATCACACTGTAAACGGGATAAGGATACTGACCAAAGTTCTCACTCAGGTATGTAAACCCTTTTGAAATCAGGTTTTGGGCATCACGCCATGTTTGTCCGTATTCTGGCGTATCCTGATACAGGAAGTGCATCACGACACCATCTTCAGTGGTGAGTTTGTCATGTCTGTAATCCGGATCTGCAGCCCAAACGAAATCGTGCACATTCTCAGCCTTCCACTTCCACGTTTTCAATGTGCCGGCGGGCTTAACCTTAGTACCTGCTGCTTCATATCCACAACCCACTTCTGAAGGGTTCTGCAGAACGCCCGTTGCTCCCAGAACATAGCTGCTGTTCATGGTGATGTTCACATTGAAATTGCCCCATACGCCGTAAAACTCTCGTCCGATGTAGGTATCCGTATGCCAGCCCCATGTATCGAACTCGCACATCTTGGGATACCACTGGCTCATGCTGTAATCAATACCTTCTTTGTTATCTCGTCCGCTGCGGCGCACCTGCAGGGGAACCTGCCCCTCGAACGTCAGTTCGAATTTAGCCTTTGCTCCGGGCTTCAGTGGTTTGAGAAGAGTAACGGTTAATATGGTTTCTCTTTCCATAAAGGGCACCTCTTTGCCATTCTGCTTCATGGTAGTCACATGCAGAAATCCCTGTTCATCGGGCTTCAGGGCTGCAATCCGGCTACCCACCCTTGGATCCGGATCCTCAATGGTCCTGGAGCGAATGTCCATGCTGCTCCCTGGTCGAAAGGCATTGAAATACAGGTGCAGGTGAACCTGAGTAATGGTCTCCGGGCTGTTATTGGTATATACGATTACCTCTTTACCGTTGTACCGGTGAGTTTCGTGGTTCAGGTTTACATCTATGGAATAGTCGGCCCTTTGCTGCCAGTAGCCATCCTTGAATTTCTGTCCGGTGGCAAGAAAAGAGGATGTAACAAGAGCGCAGAAGATGAAGAAAGACTTTTGCATAATCGGTTGGAAAACCGCGAAAATAGTCAATGATAGCCTGAGAAAGGCCATATTCATGACTCCTGGTCAGTTAGATCTGGTATCCCCGAATTTCTCCCTGTTAAAATCATCAGATTTATTCTTCGCAATACTCAGGCTCTTCCAGTCTTCCTGTGCCACCATCTTGGCGAGAAAGACTATCTGACCAATGTGATAGCTGTAATGTGCCACTTGCCTGTTTAGCGCCTCCATCACTGAATGGGGTTCGCTGCGTATGTATACCGTGCGATCCAGATCATCCGGAATCAATGAATCCAGAACACCGTTCAGTACCCGCCATCCTTCCTCCCATTTATCCATTACTTCCTCGCGGGTGGTAAGCACTTGTTCAAACTCGAGATCCCTCTTGCGCCATGGTTTCTCGCCGTCTTCCACAAAGAAATTGGTGAATCTCGACTTCATATTGCCACTCATGTGTTGCACAATCATGGCGATGCTGTTCGAATCATTATTGAATGTCCAGAAAAGTCTTTTGTCTTCCACCTGGGCCATGGCCTTCTCGGCCAGTTGCTTGTAGCCTGAAAAAATGGATCGGATATTTTGAATGTAGTTCACGCTGTGCTGATATCATATTTTTCCCACAGGCAAAGGCATCCAGTGGGTAACGTCTTTAAAAAAATGATTGCTGTTGCCTTCGCCTTGCCAGAAATGCCGGCCATGCTTCATGGCTCTTTCCGATCCCTCCGGATAGAAATCGTGCAGCAGTCGGAGTACGATTACCTCCCTTAGCTCAAACTCTCCCGTTTTTCCGGGCAGGAATACTTTGTTTCCAGGCACAAATGCCAGCACCCTCTCCTGATCTGGAGGAAGCTGCTCTTCTATGGCGATCCAGTTGCTCATTTCGATTCCAGCGCCAGTTTAAGGTGAGCCAGATGATGATCGCCATGCCAGGCATATAGAGCCAGCAATTGCTCCAGGGTAAAATGCTGATTGCTCTGGGGATGAAAATACCTGCGCGACCATCCGGCTTCATCCAGCGAAGAGAACAAGATAACGAGTCGACGATGAATAATCTCGAGAAGCGCAGCAGTTGATTCAGGTGATTCCGTCATGTCGGGAAGTTGCACCCAGGCATTTTCATCATAGGGCTTAATCACCGGGGTATCTTCAGTCATTCCGAGCTTCAGTCGCACATACGCATTGATGTGTGAATCACCCATGTGATGCAGTACCTGAATCGCTGTCCACGATCCTTCGCGATATGTATTCTGCCATGTCGCATTGTTGAAGTGTGGTAGTAATTCGCGAACCCGGGAAGGCACACTTTTGATTCTTTCAATCAGAGCGTTTCTCTCTGCAGCTGACAGGCTGTCGGGCTTTTGATATTTGCCGATCGGATATTTCAGTTGTTCTATGCTCATTTGCCTTTGAAAACAGGGTTTCTCTTTTCGATGAAGGCATTTACCCCTTCCTGATAATCATAAGATGAACCGGCTTTCAGCTGAAGTTCTTCTTCCAGATCAAGCTGTTGATCCAGACCTGCAAAGACTGTCTGATTCAGCGCCTGCTTGGTCAGCGCAAGTCCGTATGTGGGCATGTTGGCGAGATGGTTAAGCAACTTCGTCGCTTCCTCTTCAAAAGTTTCATCAGGCCATACCTTGTACACCATACCCAGATTTTCAGCTTCGGTAGCGCTCACTTTATCACCCAGCATCATGAGAGCAGATGCTTTCTGAAAGCCAATCAAACGAGGTAGTGTGATCGTTCCACCGCTATCAGGTATCAATCCGATCTTTGAAAAAGCCTGGATGAATGATGAAGACGCTCTTGCAACGACGATATCACAAGCGAGAGCAATATTGGCTCCTGCACCGGCAGCGACGCCGTTTACAGCTGCAACAACGGGTTTTTTCAAAGACCTGATTCGTCTTATTATGGGATTATATCCTTCAGCTAAAATTCTTTGCAGGCCCGGACCATTGGGGTCAATGGCTTCATTGAGATCCTGTCCGGCACAAAAGGCCTTACCGCTGCCGGTTATCATGACAGCTCGAACGGATTCATCGGCACCCAGTTCATCCAATGCCTGAATGAGTTCCAGTGCCATAGGCCTGTTGAAGCTGTTGAACTTATCCGGACGGTTAAGGGTAATGATGGCCCCCGAACCGGAAATATTCACGGTGATTAATGTGTATGACATGTGCCGAAATTAATATATCGGTGCGGGACCTCAGCAATATGAATGG
>JBEAZL010000333.1:0-2510 GCA_041170085.1 Bacteroidota bacterium | reverse complement strand
GAACATTGAAGAAAAGATTCTTGACCTCAATCGTGGTTCCTTTGGGACACTGTGCAGGTGACTGACCTTTGATCTTTGACCCTTCAATCAACACCTCTGTCCCCAATTCAGAGCCCTCTGTCCGCGTCCGCATAGATACTTGTGCAACCGCCGCTATACTCGCCAGGGCTTCTCCTCTGAATCCCTTGGTTCCAATGTGAAACAAATCGCTTGACTCTCTGATCTTTGAAGTAGCATGTCTCTCGAAACAAAGTCTTGCATCGGTCCCTGTCATGCCCTTGCCATTATCGGTAACCTGCACAAGCGTCTTACCGGCATCACGCACAACCACGTCGATATGATCGGCACCAGCATCAATGGCATTTTCGATAAGCTCTTTAACCACTGAAGCAGGACGCTGAACCACCTCGCCGGCAGCAATCTGGTTCGCAACAGCCTCTGGTAATAATTTGATGATATCTGACATAGGACGAAAGCCAAAAATAGCCACGTCAGACACGCACTCGCTCAGAAAAGTTCAACAATGCGCCCACAAATTCCTGCCAAGAAAATTTCTTCCGCATTGCCTCTCTGTCTACCCTGAAATGAGAAAAACCTCCCGAATCGAAGTACGTGTTTATGGAAGATGCCAGTTCACCAGCATCCGGAGCGGAAACAATCAATCCATTCCTGCCATGTTCGATGGTTTCAGCGAGCCCCCCAACATTAGTGGCAATTACTGGTATTCCAAAATGAAAAGCCATGGCTGTAATGCCGCTCTGTGTGGCACTGCGGTATGGCAAAACCACGACATCTGCGACAGCGAATAATTCCGGCACATCCTGATCGTCGATGTATTTGTCAATCCAGAGAATTCTATCCTTACCCCGATGATTCTCAAGCTGGCGTTCGAGTTCAGTACGCCCCGCATATGTTTCACCTGCTATGATGAGCCGGTATGAATCATCGAGTTTGGCAAAAGCCTCAATCAGAACGTCCAGACCTTTGTAGGGGCGTATCAGACCGAAAAAAAGCAGAACCTTTTGATCGTTGGAATATCCGAACTTCTGTCGGGCCAATGCACGATCCACTGGCTCAGCAAAGTGATCATAAACAGGATGCGGTCTTACCTCCGTAGGAATGCCCGGAAGCAATTTCAATGCCTGAGCTTCCACTTCGCGGGTCATGCAAAAACACCCTCTTACCTGCCTGATAAAATATCCCGATAAAAAAGAATCCATCGCACTGTTCTCATGCGGAATGATATTGTCTGCTATGGCCAGCACCGTGAATCCCTTTTTTCTGAGAATTCTGGCAACTGTACCTAATGCCGGAGCCAGAAAAGGCGTCCAGTATCTGATCAAAACCAGATCCGGTTTGAATCCCGCAACAGAGCGGGAGGTGGCACTCCATGAAAGCGGGTTTATACTATCAAGAGTCCGGTGAGACAACACAGGATCGGCAGAGTCCTTCTCACTCACAAGTTGTGTCTTTCCGGGAAACAACACAGAGGGATATTGCCGGGAGAAATTCCAGTTTTGAACTTCATGCCCGAGCGACTCCAATTCTCTTACAAGCTTCGCATTGAACTGTGCAATGCCCCCGCGATAAGGATAGAATGTGGAGACAATGGCAATGCGCATCTCAGGTATTTTGAGTTTCAAAAAAGGATTCGATCACCTCCTCCGGACTCAATGAACCGGGAATGACATCAGCCACCCTGCGGATAACTTCGTCCACTACTCTGTCAGGACAAGATGCTCCGCTTGTGATCACAATTCTCGGTTTTCCAGAACCCATCCAGGGAGATAGCTTCTCTGCCTGAGCTGCCACATCATAGTGCGAAATGCTTTCAGCGGAGATAATATTATCTGCACCTCTTATGAAAAATGAAGGCATACCACCACTCAAAATCGTAAGGATCTGAATGGTGTTCGAACTATTGTATCCGCCTACCACGATAGCCAGATCAGCGGAAGACTCAAGCACTGCAGCAGTGGCATCCTGATTGTCGTTCGTGGCATAGCAAAGTGTATCGCGCGTATCGGCAAAATGTTCACTCCAGTTATCGCCATAAATACTCATCATCTGAGAACGCACATAGTCTGCAATCTCCTGTGTTTCCGATGCAAGCATGGTTGTCTGATTCACAACACCGACACGGGATAAATCCTTTTCAGGATCAAAACCCGGAGAGTACTTTCCAGCAAAGGCGGTAAAGAATTCTGATGCAGGTGCCTTACCACTGAAAAACTCCGCAAGCTTTTGCACCTCTTTCATGTTCCGTACGATAACGGAGGGTGCATTCTGCAGGGTATGAGAAAAAGTGGCGCGTGTTTCCTCATGTGCAACCTTGCCGTGAATGATGACGGTGTATCCGCGCTCACCGATCTCTCTCGAGCGCTTCCATACCTTCTCTACAAAAGGACAGGTAGTATTGTATGTCTCGGTCTGAACTCCCTTCTGTCTGAGAAGATTCTCTATTTCTACGGTTGTTCCGAATGCCGGTGTAATGACCACATCCTCTTTGG
>JBEAZL010000332.1:0-4715 GCA_041170085.1 Bacteroidota bacterium | reverse complement strand
TGTCTTCGTAGTTGTTATTGCATGTAACAGTGCAACCAGTTGTGGTGAAGGTGGCAGAGCCGCTGAAGTTGCTGGTGCCTCCATCAGTACAAACTGTCTGAACCTGCCATTCATAAGCAGTACAAACAGCAAGACCGCTGATAGCAGCAGATGTGCCTGTTGTATTTACAGTAGTCCAAGTGGTGGCTGAAGTTGCCTTATAACGGACATTGTAGCTGGCGGCACCAGATACGCCAGTCCAGCTGGCTGTAGCTGAATTATTGCCTACGCTGCTAGTAGTTTGTCCGCCGGCGGTGGCACAACCAGAAGGAACGCCACAACCGTTTGAGGTGAGCAGGCTCGCACGGAAACCACCCGTTGCAAACAAGGCCTGAGAACGTGAAGCCTGTCCGTTGGTGAACATGTACATACATGCATCATCTGTGTAATCCATGTAGTTCATGAACATGTCGCCATTCGGGCCATTGCTGCACGATACGGTAGGAAATGCAGGGCATCCGTAGTTTGGGTCGGCTGCATTTGGAGTATCAGCAACCTGGTCAGATCCAGTGCAGCCGCTTCCATCGTCGCCCCATATGTGATAGAGGTTCAGCCAGTGACCTACCTCGTGTGTGGCCGTGCGGCCCTTGTTGAATGGTGCAGTGGCTGTGCCGATAGTTCCAAAGTACAGGTAATCGCATACAACCCCATCCGTTGAAGCTGAACCACCCGGGAACTGGGCATATCCGAGAATTCCGCTTGAAATGTCACAAACCCAGATATTCAGGTAGCTGGATGATGGCCATGCATTGGATCCGCCCGAGGTGTTGAACTTCACACTGTCGTTTGTGCCAAATGAAGTTACAGTAGTTGATTTGCGAACGACTCCGTTGGTTGGTGCTCCTGTTGGGTCAACTGTAGCAAGACAGAACTCAATGTTCACGTCTGCAGCAGTGCTCGTCCATACAGAAGGAAGCAGGCTGATGTCAGAATTCAATTTTCTGAAGTCTGCATTCAATACATCAATCTGAGATTGAATCTGAGCGTCGCTGATGTTTTCAGCTGTGGTATTGTACACCACGTGAACTACAACAGGAATGGTAACCAACACGCGGTCCTCTCCAGGATGTTCGGCGAGCCATTGCTGTGTGAATTGTTCGATCTCCTGACGACGTTGTTCATACAAAGGATCACTTTCCAGCAAGTGCTGGTGTTGTTCCATTGTACCACACATTCTTTGAGAAAAGGCAGAGACGTAGCTTAAGAGCATGACTACTGCCAACAGGTACAGTTTCTTCATGAAGATAAGGTTTAGGTTTAAAAAGGTGAAGCCAAGGAAATGCTTTTTACCGGCATTTCAAAATTTAAGACCTAAACTTTTTATCACATTAGAAGGAGGAGCGTAGAGAGATATAAATATTCCGTCCGGGAGCGCTTACACCAGAGGCAAACTGGCGGTAATTGGTGTCCAGAATGTTCTCTACCCCGGCCTGCACCTGAAAGTAATCCCTGACCATGTATGAACCACGGATGTTAAGTGTGTACCATGCGGGCATGCCCTCTGGTGTCGCGTATCTCTCATTGTCTTCTGTGCCCAGCCTGTAGTCGTCAAGTTTCTTTTCACCGTTGTACATGGCGAAGAATTCTGCAGATGTCCTGCCTTTCTGGTAAGCGACAGAAAGCCGTCCAAACATCGGTGGGATATGGTCAAGAGGTGTCAGGGCCGTATCACTGTCAATCTTGCCTATGGTATAGTTGACAGAACCGGCAATGGTTAATTCCTTCATAGGGTTGTACCTGATACCCCCATATACTCCGGTGATATATGCCTGATCAGCATTGATAGTCTGATACACGTAGCTGATGGTGTCTCCATAATCCAAGGTAGAGCTTCCGTTGAATGTTCCCGGCGCAGTAGTCAGAAGGTCGCGCAGGATGTTATACCACCCGTTGACTTCCAGCAGGAGTTTCTGGTTCACGGATTTCACAATACCGATCTCAGTATTGTAGCTGTATTCAGGTGTAAGGTCCGGATTTGGAACGATCAGTATTCCCGGCTCGCCCTCAGAAGCAGTTGTCGATTCGAAGACTTTTCCCACATCATCCACATTGGGCACTCTGTATCCCGAAGCAAATAACAGACTCAGTCTCCAGGTCTTGGATGGAGAGGCTGTAAGTCCTACGGTACCAGTGATCGCTGATGTGTTGAAATTTGCTTCCTCGTATGGAAAGGGAAAGAACTCCTTGCTCTCAAAGCGGCTGTCGAGTCCATTAAATGAGTACCTGGCACCTGCCTGCAGGTCTATGCCCTTTTTTATCTCCCACGTATCATTGGCATATGCCGATACGGAGATGGTGGTGCTTCCTCCATCGGGATAGCGGGTGTCGGCCGGACGCTTTTCTCCGGTTTCAAGATTGTAGAATTCGGCTTTGCTGTCCACGGAGTTGGTTACTGCTTCAAATCCATACCGCAGAAGATTTTCCTTCATTCCTTTTTGAGCATCGAAGTTCACGGTAAAGGCATTCAGGTTTTCAATCTGGCTTCGTCTTTCAGGCCTTCTGTATCTGCGGGTATGGCGGCTTTCTGTGAATTGTTGCCAGGCTGCGGTGAACATGGCCTGATCATATTTCCAGTCTTTTCGGTTTGTCTGGAACTGATAGGAGAGCATCATCCACTCTTCCGGACCATAGTACCATTCCGCGTTGCGAAGTTCGCCGTCGGCGAGGTCAGTGAGCCTGTCATATCGGGGAATATCGTTCGTGGTGGAGAAGTGAAAATTCAGGTAGTGGTTGATTCCGTCTGCGGGGCTATGTCTGATTTTCTGAAGAAAGTTTACCTGATTAAATCCGGTGAACCGCTGAATGGTTGGGTCATCGTTGGTCATCATACTATCCACGCCGTCGATGCGCTCGATGTAATAATTCCGGTCAAACAGACCATTATAATCGCTGAATGGGTTATCAGCCTTTCCCTGCCTTAAATCTCCGAATGAGGAGTATGTAATGCTGGTCAGTGACCCCCACTCTTTTCCACCAATGTTGAAATCAACATGTCCTGTCATTTCGTTGTTTACTGATCCATACCTCAGCAAGGCAGATCCGGTTGTAATGGTGAGGGAGTCGCTGAAAGACAGTTTTGGTTTCAGGGTTCTGAAGTGCATGACACCGCCCATGGCATCAGACCCGTAAACGACGCTTCCCGGACCGAAGACTACTTCGGCACGTTCGAGTACATTCTGGTCTACACGCAACACGTTCTGGAGGTGTCCTCCTCTGAAAATGGCATTGTTCATTCTCACGTCATCCACAACAATCAGAATGCGGTTTGCTTCCATACCCCGGATTACCGGGCTTCCACCACCCATCTGACTGCGCTGAACGTTGATCTTGCCCGTGGCCTGAAGAAGGGCTGCGGCATCCTGCGCATTGGACATTCTGATCTCCTCGCGCGTTATGAGGTCAATTTGATTGGGGACGTTCTTTTTGATGTCCTCGAACTTCGACGTGGCAATAATTACTTCATTGAGCTCCAGTCGTGTACTATCTTCTTCCGTCAACTGAGCCCCCGCGAAAAAGGGTAGCGCGACAAGAAGTGAGATCAGAAAATGTTTCATAAACAGGCCTTGGTGAGGCCCGCCCGCTGCAAGAATCACGCCATAAGAAGGCAGATTCAGCGACAGAACGGTGCAATCACCTTCCGGACAGGATCTTCTTGATTTCGTTCAGTTTCATAAGGGCCTCCACGGGGGTGAGGGTATTGATGTCGAGATTCAGGATCTGCTCGCGAATTTCGGCCAGTGTTGGATCGTCCAACTGGAAAAAGCTCAGCTGCACCTGGTCTTGCTGGGAAACCTCGCGCATTTTGTCCGACATATCGGAGCTGCCATGGCTTTTTTCGAGGAGTCTGAGGATTTCATTGGCGCGCTCAACCACACGAACGGGCATACCTGCAAGGCGGGCAACATGAATTCCAAAAGAGTGATTACTGCCACCTCTTTCCAGTTTGCGGAGGAAGATGATTTTACCTGCTACTTCTTTGACGCTGACGTTGTAATTGTGTATCCGTTCGAAACGGCCCTCAAGCTCATTGAGCTCGTGGTAGTGCGTGGCGAATAAAGTCTTGGCCCTTGCTTTTGGGTGATTATGAATGAACTCTGCAATGGCCCTCGCTATGGAAATTCCATCGTATGTGCTTGTGCCCCTTCCAATCTCGTCGAGCAGCACAAGCGAGCGGTTGCTCAGGTTGTTGAGAATACTTGCGGTTTCATTCATTTCTACCATGAAGGTGGATTCACCGCTGCTGATATTATCACTGGCACCTACTCTGGTGAAAACTTTATCTATGATACCTATATCGGCCGAGCGGGCCGGAACGAAACATCCCATTTGAGCCATCAGAACAATGAGAGCGGTTTGTCGAAGCACAGCCGATTTACCTGACATATTCGGACCTGTGATCATCATGATCTGCTGCTGCTCATTGTCAAGGTAGATGTCATTGCTGACGTATTCCTGGCCCGGCGGAAGACTTTGTTCAATAACAGGGTGGCGCCCCTGAATAATGCGGAGCGAGGTTTCATCTGTGAGGACGGGCTTTACATATTGATGTCGGGCCGATACTTTGGCAAATGAAATCAGACAATCAAGGTGTGCGAGAATCCGGGCATTGAGCTGAAGTGCGTCGAGGAATCCGTGTATTTCATGAACGATTTCGCCAAAAAGTTTTGTCTCGAGTT
>JBEAZL010000331.1:0-12564 GCA_041170085.1 Bacteroidota bacterium | reverse complement strand
AATCCGGCAAAGCGCATCACAAAAAGTCGCGCAGTGAGGATGAAAAACTGACATTGAAAAAAGTTGATCAGCAAACCATCAAAATGCTCACAACAACCGTATCTGATCTGGCAGATGATGCCGGCTGGGCCTTTCTCGGTGAAGTAGGAAATCTGATTCTGAAGAAGCGTCCGGATTTTGACCCCAGGAATTTCGGTTTTTACAAGCTGGCTCAAATGATCAGGAGCATTGATAAATTCGAAATAGATCAGCGCGATACAGAAAGAAAGGGTATCAAGTTGATCTACGTGCGGGTAAAGCAGTCGTAAGCATTTCTCGCCTTTTCTGAAGCTTTGGAACAGGCTTGACTAATCGGTTATCAGGTTGTTGTTTTGCTGAATTGACGGACTTAGTGAAAGTTCTGCTAAGTTTGTTTATTCGCTAATTCCAACTTATGAGAGCCATATTTCATTCTGCTGCCTTTGTTCTGCTTGCCGCAATTTTCTTTTTGTCCTGCAACAACGATGCTGGTCCTTCCGAGCTGACCCTGTTTCCCGTCGCCACTGATGAGGACTACATGTTCATCGATAACAAAGGCAAGATTGTCATCAATCCTCAATTTGGAGAAGCCTCGGTGCACAGGAACGGAATTGCCCTGGTGAAGACTTCAGGAGAGAAAGGAGTTTGGGGATACATTGATGAGAAAGGTACCTATGTGATTAATGCCCAATACAAGGAGGCTACTGTTTTTCAGGAAGACATTGCATGGGTAGTATCTGAAGGATCAACGCCAACCGCTATCAATGAAAAAGGAGACGTGTTATTTCTGGCGCAGGATGCGCGGTACGTCCGGGTTTTTTCAGAAGGGCTGGCTGCATATCGCAATAATGGCACAGAAGAAAAGGCCCGTTGGGGGTTTCTGGATAAATCAGGAAATGTTGCCATTCAACCTCAATTTGGTTTTGCATCCGATTTTCATGAGGGGCTTTGTTGTGTGCGCAATGAGGAGGATAAATTTGGTTTTGCAGACAAGCAGGGGACAATCGTGATTAATTATCAGTTTGAGAGCGCCGGTGATTTTTCGAATGGCCATGCAGTTGTCGTAAGCAATGATAAGTACGGTGTTATAGATGCTGCAGGCAAATATGTAGTTAACCCACAGTACGATGAAATCACCCTGGATGGTGACCGAATTCTGTTCCGTCAAAAAGACAAATGGGGTTGGGCTGAATTGAACGGCACCATTACCATCAACCCGCAATTTGTCAGTGCTGTGCCTTTCGGCAATAATGATCTTGCAGCAGTAGAATCAGGAAATAAGTGGGGTTTTATAAACAGGGATGGCACATTCGAGATCAATCCGCAATTTGACCGGGCATTTTCTTTTAATGGCGATCTCGCTCTGGTGACCACTGGAAGCTCTTATGGCTTTGTCAACCGTGAGGGTAAGTATGTAATTAATCCGCAGTATCAGAAGGTTTCGTATGATATGATTTATCACATTGTATTGGGGCAAACCGAATATCGCGCAGTCGAATCCGATTATTTTGATGCCGGGGCAATTCTGGGTGTAGTCAATTTGCTTTCACCAGAAGGATTCGGAAGGGAAACGACCTTTGGCGAAGTTGCTCAGAAATACGGTAAGGAAGGGTCAGATTTTGAAGATTATTCCTCGCTCCATGAGATGGTGGAAGAAACGGAGATTTCTGCAGATGCGTTTTACAGTTTTTATGTTGCTGGTTTAGCACATAAGCTGGAAACGGTTCAAAAGGGGTCCGGATGGTTTACTTACAATGACTACAATTGGGTTTTTGACCCCGCTGTCAAGCCATCCTACTATGTCTACAGAATCTACCTGCGTGGTCAGGCTATGGGCAGAGAGGAAAAAGTGATTGATCTTCTCAAAGAAACCCTCAACGGATTTGAAGAGATCGAAAATGAAGAAGGGAAAACAGAGTTTTCTAATGGAGAGCAGACCGTTCAATTCAGTTATGAGTCTGGAAGAATTGACATCTTAATTGAGTTCAATGGCGTAGAAACGGTCGTGGAGGCCCCATGAGACTAAAAGGGTTTATCTACATAATTATTTTGTCAGCATTCTGGTCAGGAGTTAATGCTCAGGTTCCGGACAGAAGTGATTGTCATGACAGTCTTGGAATCAAAAAGGAATCAGCTCTGAAAGGTGGCTGGGTATATGAATACGATACTTTCAAACTTAAGCGATTTCCCCGGCGAAGCAAGGTGACATTACGTATTGATGAATACACACTGGGAGACTCGCTCTATAAATGTAATGCTGTATTCTCTGGCAAGGTTAAGAATGAAACACCTATTTTGAATATCAGAAACAATTTAGGTGTTCAGTTGACGCTTGGTCGTGTGATCGTTGGAGGGGAGAGGAAATATATGTACACATTATCATTTTGGAAATATCATCAAGATGATACATGTTGGATCCGAGTTGTTCCGTGGCACACCATGGTCCTTTTGTACTCACCAGAGCAGAGCATTTCCGGATGGTCCGTTGGATTCGAAGGTTCCACTGATTATCTAAGACTGGAAAAGGGATCCTTTTTAGTTGAATAATCCGATGAAGTCAAGTCCTTCGGATTATATGACAGAGACATTGATTTGTTAAAAGAAACGACTTTTCATCTGTTATCACACCTTACTTTCAGATTGAAACCACGAGGACTCTGCCTATTTTTGACACTGGCAAAAACTTTGGAGGGGAAAGACCTATATGCTCAGGCAATCGTTACAGCAAAAGCTTCAACAGAAGCTGTCACCACAGCAGATTCAACTGATGAAAATGCTCCAGATTCCGACTATGGAGCTGGAACAGCGCATCAAAGAGGAACTGGAGGTCAATCCCGCCCTGGAGGAAGGAAGCGACGAGCCTGAACATGATGATCAGAGTAGTTCGGACGAATCATCGGTTCTGGATGAGCCCGAGCGCAATGACGGAGATGATAGCAACGATATTGATCTGAGCGAGTACTTTGATCAGGATACCCCTGACTATAAGCTTTACGCCAATAACAGAAGCTCTGATGATGAAGAGCGCGAAACTCCTCTGGGTGCCGGAGGTTCTTTCCACGACCAACTCATCTCACAGCTCAGCCTTCGCGACATTGATGACCGTCAGGAACAACTGGCAGAGTATCTCATCGGAAATCTCGATGAGAACGGTTACCTGAGGAGAGAGATTCCTGCCATTGTCAACGATTTACTTTTCTCCCAGAATATTTCGACCACCACAGAAGAGCTTGAAGAAATACTGCTCGTCATTCAGGATCTCGATCCTGCCGGTGTCGGAGCCCGCGATTTGCGCGAATGTCTGTTGATTCAGCTGAAGCGCTCTGAAGACTGGGGCGATGATGTGGAGCTTGCCGAGGTTATTGTCACCAAGTATTTTGATGAGTTCACCCGCAAGCATTACGAGAAGATTGCCAAGCGACTCGAGATTTCTGAAGAAGAACTCAAGCCGGCCATCGAGTATATCCTGCACCTGAATCCCAAGCCTGGCAACAGTATGCAGGAATCAAAGGGAACTGTGCAGCACATTGTTCCTGATTTTTTACTTAGCACCGAGGATGAACAGCTGAAGCTTTCCCTCAATGGTAAGAATGCGCCTGAACTGAAGATCAGCCGTGAATATCGCGAGATGCTCGAGCACTATGCGAAGTCGAAGAACAGGGACAACAAGGAAAAAGAGGCCATGCTCTTTGTGAAGCAGAAGATAGACGGGGCGAAGTGGTTTATTGATGCCATCCGACAGCGAAATGAAACTTTGCTCTACTGTATGCAGGCCATCGTTGACTATCAGAAAGAGTTTTTCATCACCGGCGACGAAACCAAGTTGAAGCCGATGATCCTGAAAGACATCGCTGATATCGTTGGTATGGACATTTCGACAATCAGTCGCGTGGCCAACAGCAAGTATATCCAGACTTCCTTTGGTACCTACCTGCTGAAGTACTTTTTCAGCGAAAGCCTTAGCACAGATGAGGGTGAGGAGGTGTCGTCGCGCGAAGTGAAGAAGATACTCAAGGATGCCATAGAGGCCGAAACCAAGCGCAAGCCGCTCACCGATGACAAGCTGGCTAAGCTTTTGCGCGAAAAAGGATATAATATCGCAAGAAGAACTGTGGCGAAATACAGGGAGCAACTCAATATTCCTGTGGCACGCCTTCGCAAAGAACTCTGATGGCCCTGCAATCCACTTATCACAACACCGAGGGATGGTCGCTGGCCAAAATATTGTCCATCGTATTCCATCCGCTCTGGATGCCCATGTTGATTTACATGCTCACCAGGTGGCTGGATCCTTACTATGTCATCACAGCCAGGGCCGATCGCTTCGTATTGCTTTTGCTCACCGTGAACATCATAGCACCTGCGGTAAGTATGCTGGTTATGATTCGCTACGGCATGCTGAGCAGCATTGAGCTGAAGAACCGGAATGAGCGTCTGGGACCTTATCTGATAACCATCTTTTACTACCTGGTATCTTACTTCATGCTTAGGTGGTTTGCACCCGAATTGCCCCGCGAGACCTTCAGTTTTGTGCTGGCTATCATCTGTTCACTTGTATTCTCGCTGACCGTTAACCTATTCTGGAAGATTTCCGTTCACATGTTGGCTCAGGGAGGTGTTTTCGGTACCCTGCTTGCGCTCCAGCGCCTTCATCACGCCGAGGTAACTCTGGTGGCAATGTTTTGCGTGCTCATGAGCGGTCTTACAGGATATTCCAGGGTGAAACTGGAGGCACATACGCCCGGGCAGGTTTATGCCGGATTTTTCCTCGGACTGGTGGTCAATTACCTGGCTATCAGCAACCGGATTATGATCTGATATCGCCCGTCGGGCAAGACTTTCAGCTGAAATCCGGAATCAGTAATGCATGGTTGATAAAGCAGATGACCGGCATGTGCCTGACCCCATGTCGTGGTGTACATTTGCACTGCAAATCAAGAACTTCAGTCAAGTGGATATTTTTGAAAGAATCGTCAACAACCGCGGTCCGATCGGACAGCATTCAAAGGAGTCTCACGGATATTTCGCATTTCCAAAACTGGAAGGTGAAATTGGAGCACACATGACCTTCAGGGGTAAGCCTGTGCTGGTGTGGAGCCTGAACAACTACCTCGGCTTTGCCAATCATCCGGAAGTACGTAAAGTAGACGCTGATGCAGCTGCTCAGTGGGGAATGGCCTATCCGATGGGTGCTCGTATGATGAGCGGCCAGACCAAATACCATGAACAACTGGAAGCCGATCTGGCCTCTTTCATGGGAAAGGAGGATTCATTTCTGCTCAACTTCGGATATCAGGGCTGCATGTCGGCAATCGACTGTCTGGTAAACCGTCATGATGTAATCGTGTACGACAGCGAGTCGCACGCTTGTATTCTCGATGGCGTGAGACTTCACAGCGGAAAGCGCTTTGTGTTTCAGCACAACGACATGGAGAGCTTTGAAAAACAGCTGAAGCATGCCAAACACGTGACAGACAAGACCGGTGGCGGTATTCTGGTCATCACCGAAGGTGTATTCGGAATGGCCGGTGACATCGGAGATCTTCGCGGCATTGTTTCATTCAAGAAGGAATATGGATTCCGTCTGTTAGTTGACGATGCCCATGGCTTCGGAACGATCGGTAACTGCGGAAGAGGTGCGGGAGATGTTCTTGGTGTGCAGGACGAGATTGATATCTACTTCGGAACCTTTGCCAAGTCTATGGCTACCATCGGTGCGTTTGTGGCCAGCCGCGCAGACGTGATCGAGTATATGCGTTACAACATGCGTTCGCAGACTTTCGCGAAGTCGCTTCCTATGCCTATCGTGATCGGGGCCATCAAGCGCCTTGAAATGATGCGCACCCAGCCTCAGCTTCAGGATCAGCTCTGGAATGTTGCCAGAGCCCTGCAAAACGGTCTGAAAGAAGCAGGTTTTGATATCGGAAGAACAAACTCGGTGGTGACTCCCGTATTCATGAAGGGTACACTCGGAGAAGCAACCAATATCACACTCGACCTGCGTGAAACATATGGCGTGTTCTGCTCTATCGTGGTTTATCCCGTAGTGCCAAAAGATGTCATCATGCTGCGTCTGATTCCTACTGTGGTGCACACCATGGAGGATGTTCGCTACACGATCGAGTGTTTCAGCAAAGTGAGGGAGAAGCTGGCCGCTGGTCAGTATGCAGGCGAGAAGATCGCCAGCTGGGCCTGATGGCTTCATATCCCGGCGGAGATATATGTCCGGAGAAGAAACTATAACAGAATCAACAGGAATACCGGTGCCATGGTGGCCCCGGTATTTTCTTCATATATCCTATGATGGCACTGAATACCATGGCTGGCAACGTCAGCCCAACGGACATACTGTTCAGGCCGAATTTGAACTTGCCCTCAGCAGGATTCTGAGACAGGGCAAGATCATGACTATAGGTTGCGGAAGGACTGATGCCGGTGTCCATGCGCGAAGATTTTTTCTGCACTTTGATGTGCCGGAGGAAATTGCCGATCCGGAAACCGTGGTCTTTAAGATCAATCAGCTCGTGGCTAAGGACGTTTCAGCGCATGCCCTGATACGCGTGCACGACAAGGCTCACGCCCGTTATGACGCTTACGAAAGAGCATATGAATATTGCATTCACCAGAAACCTGATCCTTTTCTTTACAGATATTCATGGTACATGTCCAGAAAAGTAGATCTGGATCTGATGAATGAGGCTGCATCCATCCTGCCACAATACCGCGATTTCGCATGCTTCAGCCGCACGGGTGGGGGGCAGAAAACATCTATTTGCGAGGTGCGTGAGAGCTATTGGGTTGCTGAGGGAGATCGGCTTTTCTTCAGGATACGCGCTGACCGCTTCCTTCGCGGAATGGTCAGGTGCATTGTCGGTACAATGCTGGACGTTGGCCGGAACAAAATGAGCATTGAGCAGTTTCGGGAAATGTTGGAGACCAATAACAGGTCAATGGCGGGAGACAGCGCGAAGCCTCAGGGCCTGCATCTGACTGAAGTTTTATATCCGTATCCGTTTAGTGAATTTACAAACCGCGATTTTTTAGGTGGCTGAAGGAAAAGCATTTGATCTGTCATTGTTGCGAAGGCTTTACGGCCGATCGGGCAGCTACCGCGGTTTATTCTGGGTCACAGCCGGACTGGTAATGCTTCTCGCCATGCTCAGTCCTGTGCGTCCAAGACTGGTTGAAGATATTCTCGACAACCATCTGGCCATCGGAGATAAGGAAGGTGTTGTCAGGCTTACCATCGCCTTCATTGCCATTCTGCTCGTTGAATCCGTTATTCAGTTTGTACAGACCTATCTCGCCAATAAAGTAGCCCAGAGCATCACGCTTGATATGCGCGCCGAATTGTTCAGGCACATCGTCTCTTTCAGGCTGCGCTATTTTGACAAGACTCCGGTGGGGCAGTTTGTGACCAGGCTGATTGGTGATATCGACGGTATTGCTGAAGTATTCTCAGTAGGTCTTCTTGACATCATGCGAGACCTGCTGAAACTCGTGGTGATCATCACGTACATGTTCTGGATGGATTGGCAAATGACGCTTATTGTGCTCATTCCCATTCCTGTGCTGTTTTATGCCACACGCCTGTTCCAGCTGGCGGTGAGAAGGTCGTTTCAGGATGTGCGGAATGAGGTAGCGAGAATTAATGTTTTTGTTCAGGAGCATGTCACGGGCATGAACATCGTGCAGGTATTTAACCGTGAAGAAGTGGAGAGCAGGAAGTTTTACCAGATTAACCGCGAACACCGTAATGCACATATCCGCGGAATTTGGGCGTACTCTGTTTTTTTTCCTGTTGTGGAATTGCTTTCAGCAGCCAGCATTGCACTCATGTTGTGGTGGGGCGTAGGGTCTTCACTGGCCGGAGATATGACTCCGGGAAGGCTCATGTCCTTTTCACTGTTCATCACCATGATGTATCGCCCCATCAGACAGATGGCGGATAATTTCAATGTGCTTCAGATGGGTGTTGTAAATGCAGAGCGTGTATTCAAAGTGCTCGATACCGACCAAAGCGAGATAAACAAAGGCACTATCGATGCTTCATCCATACGCGGTGACATTGAACTGAAGAATCTTTGGTTTGCCTATGACGATGAGAACTGGGTATTGCGGGATATCAATCTTGCCATAAAACCAGGCAAGATGACTGCCATCGTAGGTTCTACCGGTTCGGGAAAGAGCAGCATGGTCAACCTGATCAACCGCTTCTATACTTTTCAAAAGGGTGAATTGATTATTGATGGCAGGAGGGTAGATGAGTATGAACTCACCAGTCTTCGTCGGAACGTAGGTATGGTATTGCAGGATGTTTTCCTGTTTTCGGATACTATATTCAATAACATCACTCTCAAAGATCCTTCTGTTACGAGGGAGATGGCAGAGCATGCAGCGCGTGAAGTAGGGGTGCACGATTTTATTATGTCTCTGCCGGGTGGATATGACTATCATGTCAGGGAGCGGGGAGGAATGCTCTCGGTGGGGCAGCGACAACTGATCTCGTTTGTACGCGCCTATGTTGCCAGTCCGAGAATCCTGATTCTGGATGAAGCTACTTCATCCATTGATCCTGAATCGGAGAAGCTCATTCAATATGCTACTGAGCGACTTACCCAGGACAGGACATCGGTTGTGATAGCACACAGGCTGAGTACAATACAGCATGCGGATCAGATCGTGGTTCTGCACCATGGAGAAGTGGTTGAAACCGGTACACATGATGAGCTGATGGCGCTCAATGGTTTCTATAAAAGGCTATTTTTACTTCAGTTTCAAGACCCCGAAAACGCAGCCTGATGGACCCTCAGTTACTCGCACGCACCGTAGTGGATATGATGTACAACAACGATCCTATGTCGCAGTGGCTGGGCATTGAGCGCATTCAGGACGGTCCCGGTTACTCTGTTCTGCGCATGAAGGTCAGGAGCGAGATGCTGAACGGTTTTGGTATAGCACATGGTGGAATAACCTATTGTCTGGCAGACAGTGCGCTGGCATTTGCCAGCAACAGCCATGGAATACAGGCAGTGTCTATAGAGACCTCGATATCGCATGTAGCGCCTGTAAAGGAAGGTGATACACTGACTACAGAGGTTCAGGAGCAAAGTCTTACCCGACGCACCGGATTGTATCAGATAACCGTCAAGAATCAGGATGGGACACCGGTGGCCTATTTCAAAGGCACTGTTTACAGGACAGGCAAGCCATGGCTGGACCAGGAGGGGGCCTGAGGCCCCCGGGTTAATCTTCCTGTAATGTGCAGAAAATGCACTGGAAATGGGGCAGTATCAGTAGTTTTGCCCTGCATGCCGGAGCAATGATCCCGGCGGCTTTTATAAACCATGCAAGATACCCCAAAGACCGCACCGGGTAAAGTGTCAAAACTGGTGAGCAGTCTGAATGAATCCGCCACTCTCGCCATGGCGAGAATGGCTCGCGAAAAGGCAGCAGCCGGCTATGATGTCGTAAGCCTTTCATTAGGTGAACCAGACTTCGATACTCCTGATTTCATCAAAGACGCAGCGATAGATGCTCTGCGGAAAAACATCACACATTACCCACCCGTTAATGGTTTTCTGGATGTTCGTGAAGCCATTGCTGAGAAGTTTGGGAGGGATAACGGTCTGACCTATAATCCGGCCGAGATTATTGTCAGCACTGGTGCCAAGCAATGTATTGCCAACGCCATCTTCGCCATGGTAGATCCGGGAGATGAAGTCATTCTTCCCGCCCCGTACTGGGTTTCCTATGCGGAGCTTGTGAGACTTGCAGGTGGAGTTGTGGTGAGTGTGAATGCCGGAGTAGAGCGTGATTTCAAGATGACTGCACAAGAGCTTGAAGCGGCTATTACACCAAAGACCAAACTGATCATTTATAGTTCTCCGTCTAATCCTACTGGATCTGTTTATTCCGATGCTGAACTGGAATCATTCGCAAGCGTCATTCTGAAACACGAAGGAATCTATGTGATCAGTGATGAGATATATGAACACATCAATTTCACCGGTGCAGGAAAGAGCATTGGAACCATCGATGGTATGTGGGACAGAACCATTACGGTAAATGGCGTATCGAAGGCTTTTGCCATGACCGGATGGCGCATTGGTTATCTGGGTGCTCCGCGCTGGATAGCTGACGCCTGTCTGAAGATGCAGGGACAAATCACCAGTGGTGCCAACACCATTGCTCAGATGGCCACTAAGGCTGCTGTAATGGCAGATCCACAAGCCATCCAGCCCATGGTTGAAGTGTTCAGACAAAGACGTGACCTCATGCACGGCATGCTCAAAGAGATTCCGGGAATGAAGGTGAACCTGCCGGAAGGAGCTTTTTATTTCTTCCCTGAGATTTCATCATACTTCGGATTATCGCACGGTAATCACAAAATAAATTCGGCAAGCGATCTCGCACTATATCTGCTCGACACAGAAAACGTAGCGGTAGTATCGGGAGAGGCATTTGGCGGAGAAGAATGTATTCGTCTGTCCTACGCCACCAGCAACGAAAAGATTGTTGAGGCCGTGAACAGAATTGCAAGAGCTTTATCCAGATTGTCATAATTGTAAATACAGGAATAAACATTGGGAAAAGAGGAAATCAAATCGCTGTTTGAATCGTTCAACAGGTTGAACGTACTTGTTGTAGGTGATGTCATGATCGACAGCTATTACTTCGGAAAGGTTGATCGTATTTCACCAGAAGCACCGGTTCCGGTTGTACAGGTAAAAAGACGCGAAAACCGGCTGGGTGGTGCAGCCAACGTGGCTTTGAATGTTCAGAGCCTCGGTGCTGCGGCGATCATTTGCTCTGTAATCGGAGATGACAGACGAGGTGATGATTTTCGAAACGAATTAAAAAAGAAAGGCTTTACCACAGAGGGAATCATTGATTCGCCCAACAGAATCACCACGGTGAAATCCCGCATTATCAGCTCTGGTCATCACATGCTCAGGATTGATGAGGAAATGACAAACCCTCTGTCACCTACCGACGAGTTGAACCTGATTGATTGTCTTGAAACGGTAATTGAAAAGCGCAAACCCGATGTGATCATCATGGAGGACTACAACAAGGGTGTGCTCACTCCGGGAATCATTGAATTTCTCATTTCCACGGCCCGCAAGAAGGGCATTCCTACAACGGTTGATCCTAAGAAGGACAATTTCTTCAGCTACAAGGGCGTGAGTCTTTTCAAGCCTAATCTGAAAGAGCTGAGAGAGGGATTAAACGTAGAGGTTGACAAGAATGATACTGAACAATTAACCAAGGCCATTGACATTCTTGAATCCCGATTGGGCAACCAGATGACGCTGCTTACTCTGTCAGAGGCCGGTGTAATGGTGAAATCCGGAAATAAGTTCGCACACGATCAGGCCCATGCGCGTGAAATTCTTGATGTCAGCGGAGCAGGTGATACTGTTATCAGCGTGGCATCACTGGCACTGGCGTGCAAAGTGGATGAGCTTACCCTGGCTAAACTTTCCAATCTCGCGGGTGGTCTTGTATGCGAGAATGTCGGAGTGGTGCCGGTCGACAAGCAAAGATTGCTTGAGGAGGCCATTATACACCTTTCGGCATAACCTGCATTGCGGCTGATGAAACTCGTTTCATCTCACCGGTTGGTTCGTCAGCTTTTCGAATTCTTTTTTCTGCTCATTGCTCTGGCAACAACAGGCTCATTGGGCCTTTATGCTGCCGGATCTTCATCCTGGACAGATGCTTTTTACTCGTCATTGTCGGCAGTTTGTCTCTCATCGTGTTATCAGATAAATGACCTGACGGATCCGCGTATTTGGATTTCGATGCTGTTAATGTCTGCAGGTGGAATCCTGATGATTCTGATGATTGTGAGGGCTTTTAACTCAGCCCAGCCAGTTGAAGGCCATGAGATGATACATCAACATGCATGGCATTGGTTGAGAGATCAGAAAAGGAAATGGCTATATGGATTGCTGTGCATTGTGGCAATCATTCCGGTTCTTGCCGCTTTTGTTCTCATGCCCTTCTGGCATCCGGATCATATTTGGGCGGCAGGAGAGAAATGGCCTGCGTCGCTTTTCATTTGCGTCAGTTCCTGGTATAACGCAGGAGCCCATTTTGGCATTTTTCAAGGTGAAACTCCGGAGTTAATCGTAAGGGCATTTTCAGTAGTGCTTTCATTTATGGGTTCATTGGGCATTCTCGTATGGCTTGATCTCTTTCACCCTTTAGCACTCCGTTTCAGGATGCGTTTTCCTGAAAGCAGGATACACGTGTTGTCAAGGGTTTCACTCTATGGGATGAGTTTGTTGGTGTTGGGAACTTCGATATGGATTTTTCTTTCGTCATCTGACTTGTCTGCGGCCGGGAAAAGCATGAGGATCGTGGATTCGGCAGAAGCGACTATGGGAATCCTCACCGGAAGTGCACAATCGTTCAGTTTTTCGCTCAACGCTCCGGGTTACTTTATCATGCTGATCGGCAGTCCGGTAGTGCTCTTGTTTATTTGGTATGCCCGCACGAGAGGGAAGTTGATGTTTCTGTTATTGGCTTTTGCGGCTG
>JBEAZL010000330.1:0-7002 GCA_041170085.1 Bacteroidota bacterium | reverse complement strand
GTCAGTAGCTTTTCATACAAAGGCATTGCCTTTTCCTTGTCGTGAAAGATGAATTCGTACATGTCAGCCAATCTGAACAGAGCATCATCTGCATTGATATCCATGGCATAGAGATCTACCACTTTCTGATAATAATCTCTGGCCTGCTCAAACTGTCCCTGCTGGTATGCAATGGATGCCTTCATCATTAAAATATCATCCGAGAGACTATGCCCCGGCCATGTACCCGCAATGCTATCCAAAACAACTATGGCCTCCGGATACATGCCCATGAATGCATACAGGTCTGCTCTCGCATACATTTCCATGGGCAATGTCAGGGTGTCCATATTGAAATTATCTGTAATCAGAAGCGAGAGGTCGATGGCATCGTTTGAAATCAGCTTGGATGTTGAAGCTTTCAGAACGTCAAGTTGAGATTGTGCCCATTCGAAATCTCCGGTATAGTATGACACTTTAGCATTCCGGAATTTCGCGTCGTGACCCAGCTGATCCTCTTTGAAATCAAGCTCTACCTGCGAGTATAACAGTGATGCTTCCCAAATCTCACCTGTGAACAGGTATATATCTCCGAGTTCCAGTTTGCATAGCGCTTCGGACCTGTTATACACTCCCGGAAGTTCAAGAGCCTCGCGCATCAGTGAAATGGCCTCATCTACTTTCCCCAGCCTGAAAGCCTTGATGTGTGCAAGATCTTTCATGAGCATTACAGTCTCGGCGTCCTTACCCATTTCGCTTAGCGCAGCCTCATATTGTTGCTCAATTTGCAGGAAAGGTTCAGTGCCTGCAGTAGGTCTTTCCTCCTGCTGTTTCACCAGAACGTTCAACAGTTCCATTCGCGCCACCAGATAAAATTCGCTCATGGGACCTTTAGCGATCACATAGTCATATGCCTTAATGGCTGTAGGATAATCCTTGTTATTGAATGCCAGCTGGGCGAGATTGATCACTCTTGCACCGGACTCGTTGTATCGCTTGTCCAGAGAAGATATCTGTACAAGGGCAGATGCAAAGTCCTTCTTCTGCAAGAATAGCCAGCCAAGCAATTCGGTGTAAATCGCCGCATCAGGGTACTGCTGTATTCTGCGCAGCAACTTTACGCGCAGCATTTCCTGATTATCCGCATTTTCCACAGGATCCAGAATTCTGTTCAGCGAATTCTGAACTGTCTGGATGTAATTGGGTGACTCGAGCAGCAAGTTGAGGTAAGACTCTGTCATTCCATCAAAATCTCCCATGGTACCCTGAAGGGTCGCCATTTCATAATTGTAATTGTATCCATCCTGCCCTTCTGCCCTGCCTTTCTGATAAGTCTTCAGGGCATAGTCAAACTCATTGATCTTATTGAATTCGTTGGCCAGTCTGATCACATTGCTTCTGGTGGGAATTAATTTGGAAAGTGCTTCGTCGAATTGCTTCTGTGCATCTTCCCTGCGACCGAACTTGCCGTAGAGGTCGCCAAGCTGCACGTATGCCACACCTCCGTCTGCATCTCCTTTGAGCTTGCGCTTAACAAGCTTTTCGGCCTCCTCCAGCTCATTTAATGCGATGAGGGTGTTCAGGTAGTTGGTGTAAACCTGATTGGTTTTATTCGTTTTGTAAATCTGCTCGTAGTAGAGCTTAGCCTGTTCGTACTGCCCCTGACTGTAGTAGTAATCTGCAAGTTCAATATCCTGCTGCCCGAGGGCGCTGACCGCAAACAATAAGATTCCCGCCACAGTAGCGGCATATCTTGCTTTGATCATTTCACCTATGAGCTTCATTCTATTTCTTTATTGGCGGAACCGAACGTAATGAATCAACTAAATGACTGGCAACAGGAAAATAAAGAGCGTATTGCTCGTGCACCTGCACAGCCCTGTCCGTTATCTGTTTCATTTCAGTTATCAAAATTCTCGCCACATCACCTTCATTCTTCAATGCCTTAGCAACGTATGCTTCGTCGATTTTATTTCCCAGAGCATCCACGGTTGCACCAGAGGCAATAGCGTCTCTGAGATCTGTGAGCTGCTTCAATGTAATCTGACATTCATCCCGCACCTTTATCCCTCTCACGGACACATCCGGCAACAGTTTCAGGATAGACCTGTATTTGGATAACGGCTCCGCCAATTCTCTTTTCTGCTCGCCTACATAAAGCCGCTGGATATCATTCAGATGAGCCTCAATGGTATCAGAAATTGACCGCAGTTGGTCGGTATCAACTTTTGAGAAAGTACTGTAACCAGCCTCCAGTGAGTCGATCAGAGCCGCCAGTTCTTTTTCTCTCGCAGGTCTGTCCTGAACCTCATTACAGGAAAAAACGATGATAGTGCTGACCAGAGCGATCAGACCCAGTCTTGACAGGTTATTCTTCATAGAACACGAAATTACACACGAACAGCCCCAACATCACCGCTGGCAGGCAGACTTATCCGATACGATCGAATCCGCAATACCTGTGAAGTACTTCAGGCAGTTGTATGCCCTTTTCATCCTGGTTGTTCTCCAGAAGAGCGGCAACAATTCTCGGCAAAGCAAGGGCACTGCCGTTGAGGGTATGCACCAGCTGTGTTTTTCCATCCTGCCCCTTGAACCTGCATTTCAGGCGGTTTGCCTGATATGTCTCAAAGTTGGACGTTGAACTTACCTCGAGCCACTTCTGCTGCGCTGCACTGTACACTTCAAAGTCGAATGTGAGCGCGGAAGTGAATCCCATATCTCCGCCGCAAAGGCGCAGAATTCTGAATTCAAGATTCAACTTTTGGAGGAGCGTTTTTACGTGCTCTACCATGGTTTCCAGAATTTCGTATGACTGAGACGGATGCGCCAGTTGCACAATTTCAACCTTGTCAAACTGATGGAGTCGGTTCAGTCCGCGAACATCCTTACCATAACTTCCCGCTTCCCTTCTGAAACAGGGCGTATAGCCTGTCATTTTTATCGGTAGCTGATCTTCCTTCAGGATAACATCACGATAAAGGTTAGTCAGTGGAACCTCGGCTGTAGGGATGAGGTAGAAATTGTCTATTTGTGCATGGTACATCTGACCTTCCTTATCCGGCAGCTGTCCTGTTCCATAGCCACTATCCTCATTGACCATGTGCGGGACCATGTACTCGGTGTATCCGGCATTTCTGGCTTCATCGAGGAAGAAGTTGATCAGACCGCGCTGCAGTCTGGCTCCCTTGTCGCTGTAAACCGGAAATCCTGCTCCGGTAATTTTCACCCCAAGTTCGAAGTCGATCAGACGATACCTGTCGGTCAGTTCCCAATGAGGCAGCGGTTCGAAAGAAAAGGATGGTCTGTTACCCCAGTGAAATACTTCAACATTGTCCTCAGCTCCTTTTCCGAATACAACAGGTTCAGAAGGAACGTTGGGCACGGTATAGAGTTGTTCGCGCAGTTCCTTTTCGACTGCCGACAATTGTGCCTCGAATTCCTTAGCCTTTTCCTTCAAATCAGATGTCCTTGCCTTGAGTGTTTCGGCTTCAGCAGCTTTTCCTGACTTGAACAGCTGGCCAATCTCGCGGGCCAACGCATTCGACTCAGCCAATACGTCGTCCAGATCCTTCTGGACCCTCTTGCGCTGGTCATCTGCTGAAATTATTCTGTCTATCTGGGCGGTAAAGTCTTTGTTTCTTTTGGCCAGTCCGGTCAGAACCTTTTCGCGATTCTCGCGGATGAAGTTTACTTGCAACATGAGGCTTACTGTTAATTCCGTTGGGTTACAAAAAAAAACTCCCGATCCTGACGGGTCGGGAGTCAAATGCTAATGATGTTCCGCGAACCCTCAGGCGTTGTGAGGGATCACCGATACGTATGACTTATTGTCTTTCTTCTTTTTGAATTCAATCTTGCCATCAACGAGGGCGAAGAGGGTATGGTCCTTACCGATACCAACATTGAGACCTGCATTGTGGCGTGTACCACGCTGGCGAACAATGATGTTACCTGCGATACATACCTGACCTCCGAAGAGTTTCACCCCGAGACGTTTACTGTGCGACTCGCGGCCGTTCTTTACTTTACCTTCACCTTTCTTGTGTGCCATGGTATTTAGGTATTATGAGATATCTGTTATGGATTATTTGCCGTCCTTAAGTTCCTCCTGCCACTTCTTCAGTTCATCAAACTTGCCATCAGCGGCGAGTTTAGCCTGAGCTGGCCAGGTACCGGGGTTCTTTGACTTGATCACTCCACCGGCCTCATCGAGGATGGTGCGGAGAGCGTCAACATCTGCAGCGGCGAGCTGAGCGAAAGAAGAAATTCCCTTGCTTACCAGAAGCTCGGCAATCTTAGGACCGATTCCTTCCACGATGGTAAGATCGTCGCCTTTGGCAGATGGCTTCTCAGCAGCCTTTGCAGGGGCGGCCTTGGTGGCGCCTGAAGCAACGATGCTTTCAATGCGAAGTTCTGTCAGATAGGCGCGGAAACCATTCTTTTTCTGGTAACCTTTCCTTCTTTTCTTTTTGAATACGATGACCTTGTCACCTTTCAGGTGTTTTTCCACTCGGGCGGTCACCTGAGCACCTGCTACAGCCGGGGCGCCAACAGTAATTTTGCCACCATCTTCGATCAGAAGTACGCTGTCAAAGGAAACCTTTGAACCTTCGTCGTTCTGCAGACGGTTAACAAACAACTGCTGATCTTTTTGTACTTTGTACTGGTGCCCTGCTATCTCTACGATGGCGTACATGATTTTGACCTTTTATTGTTTGAAAAATGGGGGGCAAATGTACGTATTCTCTTCCAACTTCCTCGCAATGACAGCTATTTTCTTTTCGATAAACCGAAAATTGCCGGATTTAGAGGATTTCTAATGAGCCAAACCCCTACCAGCATAAGCACAGCTGCAAGGATATACGTCCACGTAAGAGATTCATTATCAGCAATCCCCCAACCTATAGCGACCAGGGGCATGAGGAAGGTGACAGATGATGCAAACAATGCCCCGGCTTCCTGAGCGAGCTTGAAATAGAGAAAATTGGCCATTGCCGTTCCGCCCAGGGCAAGAATGCATATGAATCCCAGAGATTTCATCCCGTGATCATTCTCAAAAATGACTGAAGTGCCTCCGGACAGGAAAAAATAGGCTGCCGAAGGCAAGCCTGTGATAAAAAGAGCAACTGCGGCTATTCTGAGGGGATGAACCTCAGACAACCGTTGTGTAATAATGTTTACACTGATGCCATAACTGCATGTAGCCGCCACGATCAGCCACAAATATGAACCGGCAGCAGGATCTGCCTCCAGCCGCATCAGAATCAGCACTGCTGCTCCCGCAAGACCTACCAGAATCCCGGGCAACTTGGGCAAATCCAGTTTACGCCCGAAAACAACAGCTGCAGCCACAAGGGTGAAAAACGGTGTCAGCGAGTTGAGGATGCCCGCAAGGACAGAATCGTTCCTGCTCTGAGCGACCGTGAAAAGAAATGCTGGTACACCGCTTCCCGTAATTCCCGAAAGAGCTATCCAGCCCCAATCTCTGGCCGACAATCCGGGCATAGCCCGAAGGGCAACCGGCGACAAGGCAAGGGCTGCGATAAACAGGCGAAGTGCGGAAACATGGTCTGCGCGGAATACAGGGTTTTCATGCTGATCAAACATTCCATACTTCATCAGAATGAATGAACTACCCCATACCAGAGCCAGGATGAGGAGCATCAGCATGTGCAGAAAACCCTTATCGGGCCGGGAAGTCAATTTCACAATTTTTGCATTCGGAGTAGAACAACAAAGGTGAAGCAGGTTTTACATTTGTAAGCCCATTAAATCGAAGGGAAATGAAAAAGATTTTGTTTTCGCTTCTCATATTCGGAATCCTGGTTTCATCAGGTTGTGGTGGTGGCAGCACACCAGCACCCGAAGCATCTTCAGTTCCGGTGACCTCCAGAGACATAGATTCGGAAGTCATTAAAACAGTTGCCAATCTCTCCATCGGTGGGATGATGTGTTCAGAAGGGTGTGGCGGAAAAATCCAGAAGGATATTCAGGCTCTGAACGGAGTGAAGGAGACACGTCTCGACTTTGAGGATACCCGCGATTTGAATGTTGTGTCTGTAACATTCGATCCAAAACTTATATCCGAGAAAGAACTGATCAATTGTGTGCACGGAATTGCTGATGGCCAATACCAGGTTAATTCAGTAGAATTACTGCGTTACAACGGTCTTCGAACCAGCGGAGAATCCGGCGGTGGAACCGATATGGAATCAGTTGATCTCGGAGCGGCAGCACAGCTTCTGAACCTGCTGCAGCTGGTTTCTCAACTGGCCCGATAAACGTTTACAACTCATCGGTTGATCGGTACATTTGCAGACATGAATAACGGTCTGCGAAGGAGCATCAGAATCACATCTACTGTATCAGTTTTTTTCATTGTCGCTGTAATCATTGCCGGCAGCATCGTTCGCATGAGCGGCTCCGGAATGGGTTGTCCCGACTGGCCGAAATGCTATGGGCACCTTATACCTCCCACAGAATCTCAACAGCTTGAATTCAGGCCAGATGTTCAGTTTGAGAAGGGCAAGATGATTATATTGAATGACACGTTGTGGGTTGCGAATGAGACATTCACTTCAGGACTTTCCTTTGATCGTGCAAACTGGCATAAATATCCAAAACACGACTACGCGATTTTCAATGCCACACATACCTGGACCGAATACATAAACAGACTCATTGGGGCGCTATCCGGCGCACCCGTTTTCCTTCTGTTTGTTCTTTCGGTAATCTGGATGGTACGTCGCCGGGATGTACTCACATTTTTACTCGCCGGACTAACGCTTTTCATGCTTGGATTTGAAGCCTGGCTAGGTAAACTTGTCGTAGATGGAAACCTGAAATCAGGAAGTATCACTTACCACATGCTGGGTTCTATTAGCATAGTGTTTCTCCTGTTGTATATCCGTCACCGTTTTGCGCCTGTATCTTCTCCAGAGATGACTGACAGGAAGGCAAGGGCCTCTGTAATCATTTTCTTCATGCTCATCATCATTCAAATTCTGATTGGAACACAGG
>JBEAZL010000329.1:0-2715 GCA_041170085.1 Bacteroidota bacterium | reverse complement strand
GATCGCGGCCCTTCAGCATTTCTGAACAAGATTAAGGAGTTCTTTGATGCGGAAGAAGATTAGGAACCTGCAACGCACCGAACTCAGGACTGGTGCAATTAGTTAATAGCGAAGAAGGGCGACCATTAGGTCGCCTTTTTGCTTGAATATCTTCGGATCCGCGTTGTACAAACAAGCAGATCAGTCAGCTTTGATCAGCCTTTGCGTTTGAATGTTTCCACTTTCTCCCGCGACAGTTAGGAGATATATGCCATTTGTAATGTGGCCGCAGGAAATGGGCCCCTGTATTTTTCCCTGGTAATTCAACACAAGACGCCCTGAGGTATCATAGACATAAACAACTGTGTTCTTTGCTGTATCGGAAATCAGGAGCTGTCCATCCAGAATACTCGCGATGAAATCAGGCTGATCTGGCACCTCGGCAGTTTCATTTACTGTTATGGTTAACTCAGTTGTTACTGAGTCTATCATACAAGGCTCACCTTCCATGCCGAAATTTTCATTCAGGTTGGTGATTACCGTCAGGGTCACTAAATAAGTTCCTGGTTCTGAGTAGACATGAGCAGGATTTTGAAGTTCTGAGGTGTTTTGTGCACCTGAGTCCGGATCACCAAAGTTCCAGAAGAAAAGACTGGGTGAGCCCGGATAGGCTGTGGACAGATCCGTGAACTCAATATTTTCATTAACAGATGAACCTGAAACGGAGAAGTCAGCCTCGAGAAAAGGACTGCAATTCTGTCCCTCGTATGAATTTAAGAAATAGCTCTCGATAAAGTTTGGCAGCCCGAATTCACTGAATGTAAATCTGGGGCAGGTGGCCATGTCAATCGCACTTACAGTGTGATTGCATCCGGGACCATAGGTGTTAGGATCAGCGATGACACCCACCCATGCATTATGCTCGGATACATATATTTTTCCATCAGGACCAATCTGCATACCTCCGAAACTTACAGGCCCGAATTCCTCGCCGGTATATACATTGTATTTCGAGTCCATAACGGAGGCCGGATCGTTGCTGCTGAGATCAAACTGATCAATCGCAGCCAGGCCATACCAGGCATTAGACAGGTAAAGAAGATTACCATCAGGCGAAAAGCTGGCTCCGTAATAGCGAACTGAATCCGGATCTTCCAAGGTGAAGTTCAGGAGTATTTCTCCGTTTTCGTTATTGAAGTGAAATAGTTGAACAGGATGAATCCAGGGATGACAATCAGATGCGGACACAACGACAATTTTATCTCCCTGTGGGGAAAATTTCATGTGTCCTCTTTTTGAACTGATACCCCAGCAAACCGGAAGGTCGTCAGGCATGATTTGAACTACACCCTGATTTGAAATTACCGGACTTTCGTCGAGACCACCTTCATTAATAAGGTATGCGAGGAATGCATCAGTACCATATTCATGCACAACGACCCACACACTTTCTCCATCAGCATGATGGACTGCTGCCAATTTCTCACAAGTGCTTCCAGACAAAGGAATGGCTTTGTCCGTGACATCCCCAAGGCCGCCTTCCAGACTCATGTCAATAATGGAGTACCTGAAGCCCTGATCGACCAGGTATTGTCCGATTTCAGCACAGTCAATGGTGAACAGGTAGTACAAATCTGAATTCCCAGGATGCGGAACTATCAGGCATCCCTGTGTTGTAGAGCCAAAGCAATCCGGGGTAATTCCCATGTCAAACCCATTGGGCATCAGGACATGGTTGCGATTCCATACTTTCTCCCCATTAGAGTAGAAAAGAAGGTTGCCATCTTCGTCAGAAATACTCGTGCATCCTTCCACAGAATAATAGCCGCTATTGCCGCTGACAGGAAATGGTGGGTTGCAGCTGAAGTCGAGGCCGGCACCTCCATTTCCGAAAATCCATTTTTCGGCCCTTTTCTGACAGTATAAACCATGAATCGGGAACAGATAAACCACCATGATTAATAGAAGGATTCGCATGAACTGAGATTTGTGAATAAGACAATTCAGGCATATCAGAAGTTCGCTATGCCAATTCTTCCAGGAGAATCTGTTCATTTTGGTATATCATTGGAGAGGTTCTGTGAATTATCTTGCCCTAATATCGCGTCAATGAAGAAATGACCTTGGAACAGGACAAGAAGAAACTCATCTCCAATGAAGCACTTGCGGCAGCAACCCGCATGACCAAGGACAATCCTGTCTTGCATTTGCTTTCGCGGGTTACCCGCATTGACAATTTGAATGAGTTGTACGATGACTTATGCCGCGTCGAAAAGGAACGATTCATTGATCAGTTATTTATCAATCTGGATCTCGATTTTGAGTTTGATCAAAGTCAGCTCGACCATATTCCCAAATCAGGACCTTTTATCGTGGTATCCAATCACCCGTTTGGCGCACTCGATGGTCTTGCACTGATCAATGCTATTACCCGTGTTCGTCCCGATTTCAAAATGATGGCGAATTTTCTGCTTCAGAATGTTGAGCCCATCCGACATCATTTCATTGCGGTCAATCCATTTGAAGGTAACCGCTCATCGTTCAGCAATATTTCGGGCCTTAAAGCTGCTATGCAACATCTTTCGGATGGTTTGCCTCTTGGAATTTTTCCGGCAGGTGAGGTGAGTACATTTAATGGTGATCTCCGTACCATCAGCGACAGGAAGTGGCAGAGCAGTGCCCTGAAAATCATACGCAACGCGAAAGTGCCGGTCATCCCGGTATTCTTCGACGGGG
>JBEAZL010000328.1:0-4861 GCA_041170085.1 Bacteroidota bacterium | reverse complement strand
ATGTGGTATGCCGACGGCGCCTTTGCAGAACCCTTTTATGTTGGCATATCATCATGGATTCGACAGCATCCGGCGGCATTCATGAGATATTTCAGACAGGAGAAAGTGCTCACAGATGCGGACTACAGGAATTGGGCAGACGGAGTGGCCATGGAAATAGCCATTGATCATGAAGGCAATGAGCAGGCAGGAGTAACAGAACTGAAAGCTGACATGGTGGCGCATTGTGCTGGTTGCAGTGATGTTGAGCTCGCCGGAATAGATTCCTTTGTTAACCAGGTCAGGAATTTTTTACCCAAAACCAAATAAGCCGATTGCTCAGGAGCTAACACTTGCCGAAACCCGGACTAACTGTGACAATATCCCGCTACATAAAACGCACCTGGCTTCTTGCACCCATCTTCGGGATTCTTGGATTCATGGGCCTTTACTATCTGGCAACGCTGTACTATCCGGGAGGCTCTCAATTCAATGAGAATTCAGTGGGGTTCAGCTGGACCGACAACTACTGGTGCAATCTGCTGAATGACGATGCTATCAATGGCGAAAAAAACGCTGCAAAGCCTATCGCCCTCACTGCGATGATCATATTGTGTTCGTCGCTCACGCTTTTCTGGTGGAAGTTTCCCCAATACACCATGCTCGACGGCAGATATAAACTCTCCATACGTTTCAGCGGCACACTAGCGATGTGTATAGGATTCCTTCTTCTCACCGAATTTGATCACGACCTGATCATTAATCTCGCGGTCATCTTTGGGCTCATTGCCACTGCCGGCACTTTTATCGGACTGTATAAAAATGGCTGGCGATTCCTTTTTGTCTTTGGGCTGTTCAATGTTCTTCTGATCATTGCCAACAACGTTTTGTATCACAGCTCGACACTTATTGCATATCTGCCCGTAGTTCAGAAACTGACCTTCGCTTCCTTCCTGATTTGGGTATGCGGAATCGATATCCGCATATACTCCTCGACACAGAGGGTCAATGTTACCGGAGCTTCCTGATATAACAGATGAGTTGTTTCGAGTATTGCGCAAATCGCGAAATTGAGGACATGATATCTTTCATGTCCCCATTTTCACAGCATAAAACTGAATATTTCTAACTTGGCAGGATTCGGTATTCAATCATGCTGATGTCCACACCATGGCGGAGAAAAAAATCACGATAGACAACTACCTCGAAAGTCATTTCATACACCGCAGCAACTGGCTTCGTGCAGCTGTGCTGGGAGCTAACGACGGGATCATCTCCATTTCCAGTCTGGCCATTGGTGTAGCTGCTGCCAGCACATCGCGCGACCCTATTCTTCTGGCTGTGGTAGCCGGTCTGGTGGCCGGCGCACTTTCCATGGCAGCGGGAGAGTATGTGTCGGTCAGTTCGCAGACCGACATTGAGAAAGCTGATATAGAAAGAGAGAAAAAAGAGCTCAGCGAGATGCCAGAGGAAGAGATGCAGATTCTCGCCCAGATTTACGAAAAACGCGGACTATCCAAAGAAACGGCGCATCAGGTGGCTGTTGAGCTCACCAAAGCAGATGCACTCGGAGCACATATCCGCGATGAACTCGGCATCAATGAAATCAGTCAGGCCAATCCGATACAGGCAGCTCTGGCCTCCGGTGCAGCTTTCACCGCAGGGGGCTTGTTACCGCTTCTGGTGACCTTGTTTGCGCCAGTGAAAGGAATGGAATACTGGTTATATGGTTTCACTACAATATTCCTGGTCATATTGGGAGCCACCGCTGCCAGGACCGGCGGATCACATGTTTTCAAAGCCGTCATTCGTATTACCATCTGGGGCACCATTGCCATGGGACTTTCGGCATTGGCGGGATATATTTTCGGGGTGAAGGTGTAAACGCCGGAAGCCTGATTTCATATCAAAGCCTGAAATCAATGGCAACATTTTGGTTGTATCTTTACAACACAATTGCTGTACCATGTCGATCAGAACCAAATCAGGCAAGAAAAATCCTCCGGTCATCAAAGGCAGGAAGAAGTCCGAATCTGAAAACAACTGGATACTTGTTTCTGATGACAAGACATACGAATGGGGAAGTCAGATGGCCCGGGTAAGTCTTGTTCGTGAAGGCATTGGCTATGGTGCCATCGAAACCATCAGCAACCGGCTTCATTGTCCTGTTAAGACAGTATTGTCGTTGATGGGTATGCCTCAGACAACCTATAACAAGAAAAAAAGCGAGCATTCGCTCATGGATACCCACAGCAGCGAATGGGTGTTGCTGGTGACAGAACTAATTGATTACGGACTTGAGGTCTTCAATCAGGAGGAAGAAAAATGGCTGAGATGGCTGCAAAAACCCAACCTCTCTCTGGGTGGCCAGACTCCCGTTAGTCTGCTTGATACCATTTCCGGCATCGATGAAGTGAGATCGTGCCTGAACAGGATTGAATTCGGAAACTTTGCCTGATGCTGGTTTACCGGATTGAGCGTGAAAAATACCTGAGCACGACTTTGTCAGGTCTCGGCGCATCGTTATCAGCGGGTTTCCGATGGAACAGTGAGCACACCCGGATGGTTTACACTGCGGAAAGCAGGGCCCTGGCATTACTTGAGGTTGCAGTTCATCTCGACCTGAGTGAGGACTTGCCTAAAGACCGGTATATCGTGGAAATCGAAATTCCCGATAAGCTGAAGGTGCAGGAACTGACCGCTGCCGATCTGCCCCGACAATGGAATCATCATCCGCCACTGCGCAGCACGAAAGATTTGGGAGATCAGTTCATCAACTCGCATACTTCAGCAGTGATGAAAGTGCCCAGTGCACTTGTCCCCATGGAATATAACTACCTGATCAATCCCTTGCATCCTGATTCAACAAAGATCAGGGTGAAGCGAAAGACGAAACTCACATTTGATTCAAGACTAAAGTTTGGAGGTTAACCTTTTCACACCTCCACATTATCTATCAGCCTGACATTGCCTACCCAGGCGGCGATGAGGGCGCGAAGGGGTTTATTGTCGGCAGGCCATGAGGAAATCGATTCAAGCGTGTCGGCATCTGCGATGGTGACGTATTCAATCCTTACAGAGGGTGCAGCATTTAGCATGGTGGTGGCTTTCTGAACCAGCTCCTCAGGTGAAAACTCCGGTCTGCCGTTTTTCATCTCGTTCAAGGCCTTGCTGATCAGCACCGAAACGGAACGCTCGTCGGCCTTCAGCCTGACATTACGCGAACTCATGGCCAGTCCATCCTCTTCGCGAATGGTCGGGAACGACATGATCTTCACATCCGGACATGCTTGTGCAGCCATCAGCCTGATCAACAACTTCTGCTGGTAATCCTTCTCGCCAAAAAAGGCGATGTCCGGACGGACCATATCGAATAGTCTCTTGACCACAGATAACACCCCATCAAAATGCCCCGGCCTGAAAGCGCCCTCCAACAAGTCCTTCACCGCACCCACATGCCAAACCTCGCTAACCGGACCATCGGGATATACCTCTGCAACTGTCGGAACGAAGACCGCATGACAGTTCACATTGAGCAGTTTGTCTGTGTCCGAGGGAAGTGTCTTGGGATAGTGAAGGAGATCTTTGGGGTCGTTGAACTGTGTGGGATTCACGAATATGGAGACCACCACCTTGTCGCAGTGTTCGAGCGCCCGGGTGACCAGCGATGTGTGTCCGGCATGCAGGGCCCCCATGGTGGGGACAAAGCCAACACTGTGGCCCAGACGCTTTTGGTCTGAAACCCAGCGCTGGAGGTATGCCGTTTGGCTGAAAAAATGAAGAGACACAGGCCGCTGATTATTTGCTAAAAAGCGCCAAATCTAGCGAAGTGAGCAGAAAAAGGTCAGAACTGCCTTATTATTTCGTAAATTTGCACCTTATTACGTAAACGATATCTTGACATGAGCAAAACCCGTGTATTATTTGTGTCTCAGGAAATCGTTCCTTTCACGGCAGATTCTCCCATAAGCCTCTCAGCCCGACAGATTCCCCAGGCCGTTCACGAGAATGGTAAGGAGACCCGCATTTTCATGCCGCGTTACGGAAAGATAAATGAGCGCCGCCATCAGCTTCACGAAGTGATACGGCTCTCGGGGATGAACCTCATTGTAAACGACACTGACCACCCGCTTATCATCAAAGTAGCCAGCATCCCACAGATCAGGCTCCAGGTATATTTCATTGATAACGAAGAGTTTTTCCACAGAAAGGCCTTCCTCAATGATGACAAGGGCAACCTTTTCCCGGACAATGATGAGCGCATGATTTTCTTCACCAAGGGTGTATTGGAAACTGTGAAGAAGCTAGGCTGGGCTCCGGACATTATCCATTGCCACGGCTGGTTCACTTCGCTGATGCCTCTCTACCTGAAGCAGATGTACAAAAAAGACCCGCATTTCGCTGATGCGCGTGTGGTTTTCTCTATGTACGATGATGCTTTTGAAGGCAATCTCAATGCTAAAGTGGCAGAGAAGATCAGCTTCGACTCCATTGACAAATCACACGTAAGCCATCTTGCCACGCCATCTCATACCAACCTCATGAAGATTGCTGCTCAGCATTCTGACGCGGTAATTCTGGGTCATGAAGTGGACAAGAAGCTGGCGCAGTATGTTGACAGTCTCGAGATTCCGGTACTCCGCCAATACGCAGAGACCGACTACCTGAACGCCGTTGATGAGTTTTTTGATACTGTGATGGTCGGCAAGCCGGCACTTGTAGGTGAAGCATAAATGAACAGAGTAGCATTTTTTCCCCATAGCCTCAAGCAATTGAGGCTTTTTTTCGTTTCGGCAGGACTTCTTGCCCTTGCGTCATGCGAAAAACCTGAAAATAATATCGGGCTTGAACTTCAGCCCGGTGAAGACATTCTCGGGTATTT
>JBEAZL010000327.1:0-3236 GCA_041170085.1 Bacteroidota bacterium | reverse complement strand
ATCAAAAGAGACATTGTCCAGAGCTTTCTGGGTACCATACAACTTTGACACATTCCGGACGCTGATAGACATATTGTGATAATTGAACTTCCCGACAAAAATGGTGTGAATTTGCCAACCATGCCCACATATTTTATCCATCAATCTTCACTGAAAGAACAACCAGATTGCGGACTAATCTTCCAGGACCCGAGACTGAAGTCCCGGGCTATGGTACGCCCGATCCGAACTCCGAATTGTCGCGATCTGAAGACCACGGTAGCTCATGCTCTCCGATTGTTGATTCCATCCACTCATTCACCCATTCACTCATTCACTCATTGACCCATTGACACATTCCCCCGGCCCCCTGAAGGGGTGAAAAACTCAGGTGGTGAAAGATTTATGGGGTGAGAGATTCAGGTGGGGTGAAAGATTCAAGGGGTGCAAAATCCTGTTGGACAATTGTGTTATAAGAATACCATCGGTATGGGGTATTGGCACATTCTCACATTAGCACATTCCCACATTCCCACATTCCCACATTCCCACATTCTCACATTCCCACATTCTCACATTCCCACATTCTCTACCTTCGTAGCCATGTCAAAGGGATTGGTGATCAAATCGACGGGGAGCTGGTATCAGGTGCTGGATGGTAATGGTGTTGTGCATTCGTGCCGTGTAAGGGGAAAGGTCCGCACCCACGGTATACGCACTACCAATCCTATTGCCGTTGGAGATCAGGTGTCTATCGAAAGCGATTCAACGGGTGAAATGGTCATTACGGACATCGATGACCGTAAAAACTATGTCATCCGGAAATCGGTAAACCTCTCCAAAGAGGCACAGATTGTTGCAGCCAACATTGACATCGCCTTGCTTGTCGTGACCCTCAAGCAGCCTGACACGTCCACAGGATTTATAGACCGATTCATTGCTACTGCCGAAGCTTACCACATCGAGACCATATTGGTACTTCACAAGTGCGATATATATAGCGATGAAGAAATGGAAACGGTGGATGAGCTGATTGATCTATACGAATCAATCGGTTATCGTACCGTCAAAGTCTCATCGGTAACCGGACAGGGACTGGATGAGCTGAGAGAACTGATCAAAGGCAAGGTCTCTATGCTCGGCGGACACAGTGGAACGGGTAAATCAACCCTCATCAATAAACTTGTTCCGGGTATGGAATTACGCACCGGCGAGATTAGTTCATACCATCAAAAGGGAATGCATACCACCACATTTGCCGAGATGTTCAGGCTACCCGAAGGTGGTTTCATTATTGACACACCCGGCATCAAGGGATTCGGTCTTGTAGATATTCCCAAAGAAGAGGTTCATCATCATTTTGTGGAGTTCTTCAGATTGCTTCCCGATTGTAAGTTCCACAATTGTTTGCATATCAATGAACCCGGATGCGCCGTTATCCGTGGCCTCGAAGAAGGAACAGTTGCCCCTTCGCGATATCGCAGTTACCTCTCCATCTGTGAAGATGACGGAGGGATATACCGCTGACGGCATACCCCTCGATCATCTGCATCAATTCTTCATCAACGGTACCGTCCTCATGCCTTCCTGTGTCATAATTCTGACCACGTAATATCCCGCGCTCAGCCCGGATAAATCGAACTGTATTCCGCTGACAGGAATTTGAGAAGCCAGTGCACCTGCACTATTGTATATCTCGATCATACTCCCCTGAAGCGCGCCGGTTATGTACAACTCCTCATTGGCGGGATTAGGGTACAAATGCACGTCATCAGAGACAGGTTCATCTATTGAAACGAAATCATTGTTGGACGCGAATGTTTGTCCCTGAATGGCAAACGGGCCAGTACCGTTCGGCACACGAGCAAAACCCATATTCTCCTCCTGATCTCCGAAACTCACTCCATCAGCAATCTCGGTATTGTCATTGATCAGAGAGATCGACTCTCCCGAAGAAGACAATTTGAAGTTTGCGTGCCAAATTCCCTGAGTGCTGTCTTCATCAGCCCATACGATCAGATATTCACCAGGCTGAATGGTATAATCGGGAAACTCCCACTTGTCGAGATTTCCTGTATTGTCAGTGAGGTAGTATCCGCTAAGGTCCACAGGCTCCGAACCTCTGTTGAACAGTTCAATCCAGTCTTCCTCTTCACTGGCTTCGTCAGTGATGAATCCTGTATTGTTCATGGCCATCACCTCATTGATTACTACATCCGTATCGGCAGCCCATGGAACAGCCACGGTATAAACGTAAACATCGTGTTCCGCTCCTTCGGGCACGAACGTGGCGGTGTGCGCTGTATTATTCTCGCGGGCTTCGATATAGAAACGCACTGTGGTTCCCAATGTCTGACCCGGAATGTACGCACCGTAAATATTGTCACCGGCAGCCCCGTCATCATGGCTGCCATCATCGAACATCTGGATCTTTGTGAAATTCCCAACCCATTGGTTGCTGTACCACATATAAACGAACTGAACTCCATCCGGAGAGGTCACTGAAGTCGTAATCGAAACCTGTTCATCTGCGACCGGATTCACCCATTCTCCGCCATTCGTTGACATAACAACGTTTTCAATCAGTGCGCCGGTTGTATTTACCTCGCTGTTTGCATACAACGTAGTTTTTCTGTCCTGAATAAGCTCTTCGAGTTCTGCGGAGTTGGAAATGAATTCGCTGTATGAATACAATTTTTTATCATCTGCCTGCACTTCTTCCTGAATGAGATCAATGTATTGGTCGAACAACTGAGCATTGAGATCCGCATCCATGGCATTGTTCAGGATGGTGCGCAAATGCGCCAGGTAGCGCTGTCTCCATTCGCCGACAGCAAGCATTTTGTTGAGCAGAGGATAATTCACGTTGTTGGCATTGTAAAAAGGCCCCCAATTCATACTCTCCTCTACGAGAATGCTATTACCGTCATATTCCAGGGGAACAAGTCTACCGGTTTCAATTTCCCAGTACACATAATAATCCATCTTGCCCTTGAAAATGTAGCTGTCATCGTCGCCGAATGCATTCTCGCATGCCAGAAACCAGAGGGTCCGGTCGATATCGAGCACCTCGGGCAAGGCAGCAGGAAGTTCTGATGCCGGAGTATTGTTGAGCACATCGCAGGTCTGAATCAGGTTTGACCAAGGATCAACCTGAGTGGTAGACTTGAGGGTGTAGTACTGTTCATATTCAGCCTGATCAGAACCAAGCCAGTTCAGGGCTGCCGTGCCATCGCCCCACTGGGGACCCCCGCCAC
>JBEAZL010000326.1:0-2922 GCA_041170085.1 Bacteroidota bacterium | reverse complement strand
GATACAGATCCCACTCAGAATCTTATCATGTCTGAACCCGGTGAAGATGACGAAGCGCCAAAACAGCCCAGGCCGAAGCCGGGTAGTGGACAGCCCAAAGGAAAAGGGAAGTAGGGTAGCTGCGCAGACAAGCGAAGGATACCTCGATCAGATTCTGGTCAAGTGTGTTCCGTTGGCGGTAATCAACGATTTGGCGGAAAAGGCATCAGGGGACAAGAAGTTGTTTTCACATCTTGCCACCTTATCGCTGAAGCCTCCTCATACCAGAGCAGCCAAGGCCTCCTGGGCGCTCTCGAAAGCCGCGGCTCTTGTACCAGCGATGATTGTTCCATGGCAGGAGAAGATACTGGAGGCAATTCCTGATGCTCCGACCGGAGGAATTAAAAGAGAGCTTCTTAAATCGATACTTTATTCATCTCTTCACAAGCAGGGGAGCGGACGTCTTTTCGATGTTTGTCTTTCGCTGCTGGATCCCAGGGAAGACAAGGGAGTAGTGCACTATGCCATGGATCATTTGGAGAGAATGGTGAAATATCATCCGGACTTAAAAGATGAACTGGCAGGTTCAGTAAGACTTTTCAGATCGAAATCCCCCGGAAACCTGCCTTATCGCATCAGGGTTTTTCGATATTGAGGTCTCCTGCTGACGACGCATTATTTTGATTCAGCAGGTTTAAGAAAGATTCATTTGGCTTTCTCTTGTTGCCTTCCTCTCTGAACGGAACCTTGAAGCTTTCAAGCCAGAACATCTCCATTTCACCCTTGCCTTTTACCAGCATCTTGCCCCGCGGCGCTATGTAGAAATAGTCCTTCAGAAGCATAGCAGTCTCTATTGAAATATTGATGCGACCCGGCTCGCCGTTTCCTTCCATCCTGCTTGCCGTATTCACAGTATCTCCCCATATATCGTATGCGAATTTCTTTGTGCGTACAACACCGGCAAGAAGTGATCCGGAGTGGAGTCCTATTCTGATTGGCCAGATGGTTTTAGCTTCATTCGCACGTTCCTGGTTGATACGATCAGTTACGTCGAGCATCTCAAGTGCAAAGGCTGCCATACGCAGAGCATGATCTTCGCGGGTTAGCGGCAGCCCGCAGGCAGCCATATAGGAATCTCCGATGGTCTTGATTTTCTCGACTCCGTATTTGTCGGCGATTTCATCAAAGGCATTGAAAAAAGTATCCAGACTCTCGATCAGTTCGGTTGGCTGAATACGAGTGGTCATGTCTGTAAAGCCTGAGAAGTCAGAGAAAAGCACAGTGGTGTGTCTGTATATTCTTGCTTCCGACCTTCCTTTTTCTTTCAACTCGTTTACAGTGTCGCGCGGAAGAATATTGAGCAAGAGTTTTTCACTCTTGTTCTTCTCTTTTTTAAGTTCTTCGGTTCTCTCTTCGACCTTGAGCTCGAGAATATCCCTTTCTCTTTCGATCTTCCGGACTCTCAGGCGATAAAAAATATAGAGGGACAGCAGTGATAGTATGGCCACGAGGGCAATGAACCATGTGGTTTGCCAGAAAGGGGGCATGATACAGAACTTGTATTCTACCGTCTTGCTTTCAGTTCCATCGGGCGAAACAGCCTTAAGCATGAATGAATAATCGCCGGGAGATAAGCTGATATATGTAATGCTGGTGGCAGTTCCAAGGTCGATCCAGGATTCATCAGATCCCGCCATCCTGACCATATAACGGAGATTTCCGTTGTTGTACCAGTCGCGCCCGCTGAAACTGAATGTGAGGTGGTTTTGATCGTGACTGAAAACGGGTGATACCGGAAGCCAGTTCCATGGCGAGATTTTCGGATAATAGATATAATCGCTGAGCAGTGATCCGAGATACGATGCCTCCGTGCGAATCCTCGGATCACTGTTGCTCTCGCCACGCGAAAACCAGTTGACAGGTTCGAAAAAGAGGCTGATGTTGTCAATGTTCACCAGGGGAAGCAAGGTGTCCGGTTTTTCTTTAGCCGGGTCATAAACAGAGATTGCGCTGTTGGTGCACCACCATATTCTGCCAGCAGCATCCTGAATAACATTGTTGAAGGTGACGTCGTTGTCGAGCATTCCTTCGGCAATTCCGTAGTTGCGCCATTTCCACTGCCCTCCGTTATCAGGTGAACTGATGAGTTTGAATATTCCCTTTTTTGTTCCGGCCCAGATGGTTTGTCCATCGTGGTACAAGGCCATCACGAACAAATCCTGCAGTCCCTGAGCAGTGCCTATTCTCAGACTTTCAAGATTGCCATTGGCCGAGGCCAGAGCTGCGGAACCACTGATTCGGATGATTCCATCTCCGTCAGTACCTATCCAGATTCTGTCGCCTTCCGGATGCACCGACTGACATGCAAGTCCGTTCCGAGTCACCTTTTCACCGAATCGAATACATTGTCTGTTCTGAAGCGAATCTGTAGTGGCAGGTATACACATCAGGCCGGCATCTGAAGCGATCCAGATATTACCCTGCCCGTCGGATTTCATGTCGTTGATATTATTCAGAACTGTTGCACCGCCGAACGAGATAGGTCTTACGGAATCACGACTCAGTTCCATCAGACCGCTCCAGGTGCCGAGAACGATGCGGCCAAATGAATCTTCCGCTATTGCCTTTACTCCCTGAGTTCCTTTAGCTGCTGTAAAAGGATATCTTTTTTGCTTTCCCTTTCTTTCAATAATGACGCCGTCTTTTCCTGATGCATACCATATGGCACCGTCGCCTGATATGTGCATTTCGGTTACCGTGGCTTCAGCGGTGAGTCCCTTAATCAGCGGCTTGCTCAGGTTGATGGAGCCATCATCTGTAACATTGAATGATGCAATTCCTTCTGTGCTGTATCCGGCATATATGTCATTTCCATTCCTTAGAAGCGACCAGTGTCGGTCGCTGATGAGCCCGGTTGCAACATTGAAACTCTGAAATAACTGA
>JBEAZL010000325.1:0-12642 GCA_041170085.1 Bacteroidota bacterium | reverse complement strand
AGAATGCAATCATCATTTCAGCCTCTGAGGATGTTCCGGTAAACCCTGAATTATATAAAGACCTTCCTGCTAACATCAGGAACAGAATCAGGCCCGGCCGGAATGAAAATTACAAGATGGTGATTAATCAGGACATTATCCTGATTCAGGCTCCAAGTGAAGCAGGAGGGTTTTATGCTCTTCAAACTCTGCGTCAGTTGATGCCGGTGCAATCAGAGACCGGTAAACAAAATTTACCGATACGAATACCCTCTGCATTTATAGATGATCGTCCTGCATTTTCGCACAGGGGTATGCTTCTCGACTGCTGCCGTCACTTCATGGATAAGGAGTTTGTGAAACGCTACATCGACTTGCTGGCCATGCATAAAATGAATGTTCTGCATTGGCATCTCACCGAAGATCAGGGTTGGCGCATTGAAATAAAACAATACCCGGAACTGACCAATGTGGGAGCATGGAGAACAGAAAAAGATGGTACCCGATATGGTGGGTTTTATACGCAGGACGACATCAGAGAAATTGTCCGATATGCCGCAGAACGTCACATAACGATCATTCCGGAAATTGAAATGCCCGGACATAGTGTCGCCGCGATTGCCTCCTATCCGTATTTGAGTTGCACCGGTGAGAACATTCCTGTAGAAAATGAATGGGGTGTATTCAAAGACATCTACTGTGCTGGAAAAGAAAGCACATTTGAATTCATTGAAAATGTTCTGGATGAGGTCTGTGAACTTTTCCCATCTCAGTACATCCACATCGGCGGCGATGAATCGCCTCGTGTTCGGTGGGAAAACTGTGAGCATTGTCAAAAACGGATGAAGGAACACAAACTGAAGGATGAAGCCGATTTGCACGCATATTTCAACGAGCGTATTGGCAAATATCTGGCTTCCAAAGGCCGCATTCTGATAGGCTGGGATGAAATCCTGGAGGGTGGAATTCCGGCAAATGGCGTCATTCAAAGCTGGCAGGGTGAAAAAGGAGCCATCGATGCCGTCCGGTTGAACCACTATGCCATCATGTCCCCCACCAGCCATTGCTACTTTGATTACCCCCTTGAAAGCACAGATCTGAGAGAGGTCTATTCGTTCGATCCGGTGCCCGCCGCCATTGCGGACGACAGAATCAATATGATACTGGGTGCAGAATGTAACATGTGGACTGAGCATGCCCCTCAGGAACTGGTGGATAACAGGATGTTTCCCCGTATGCTGGCTTTTTCAGAGGTGGTCTGGAGGTATCCGGCAACGAGGGATTACAATAGCTTTTATCAGCGGGTTAACGGGCATCTGGATCGGCTGGACAAACTTGGTGTGAAATATGGCCTGCCCGCTGTGGCATCAGCCATTTCCTGCCAGACGGGCGATGACGGCACTTTAGAGGTTTTTCCCAAGCCCCTGCTCGATGATGCCGTGTTGAAATATCGGATCAGGTATGGAAATGCAGATTTTCTGCCCTGGCAGGATATCGATTCAGTCATCACCATTGCTGAAGATGCAGAGCTTGAAATACAGGCACAGTGGAGGAGTCTTGAACCAGAAACACCACTCTACAGGCGAATTGTACTTCATAAAGGTTTTTCCAGGCCTTTGACGCTTTCATATGCCATAAACACTTCTTACCCGGGTGGCGGCCAGCAGGCCTTATGCGATGGATTGCTCGGAACGGATTCATTCAGAGATGGTCTGTGGCAGGCCGTCTTTGGCGATAATCTGCAGGCCACGGTAGATCTTGGTACAGTTCAGGAAATCAATTCGGTGAGTACCCGTTGGTATCATTACGCGAATGCCTGGATTTTCAGGCCCGAAAAGGTCTCTTTAGAAGTGAGTGATGACGGCCGGAAATGGAAGCCCTGGAAAGAAATTCAAGCCCCCCTTTCTGCCGATCATGACTCTCAGGGAGCAGTTGAGTATTCCGCCTCAGGTCAGCCAATATCGGCCAGATATATCAGGATTACCGGACATTCATTGGGAAAGTGTCCTGAATGGCATGATGCAGCAGGTTCTCCTTCCTGGCTTTTTGCCGACGAATTCGTGATTCGCTGAACATCTCAAAATTTCTAATTTTGAGGGGGCAACTTCAATGAAGTTCGCCGTCTACTTATAGCTGACCAATTCCTTAACAAATGCGTTCCGCTCTATTAATATTCTGTATTGCAATTTCCGCCCCTTCGGTGTTAGCTCAGTTCTTCACCAATCAGACATCAAGTCTCGGCATCAACTTTACCTACAACGGAGATGAATACGGTGGTGGTGTGTCATTCGTGGACTTTGACAAGGACGGATGGGACGATATTTCCTTTACCCAGAGTGGCAGTGCTCCGGTTTTTTACAGAAATACCGGTGGGAACTTTGTTCTCTATTCTCTTCCCATAACGAACAGCGGTAATATGAAAAATCTGATCTGGGTCGACTATGACAATGACGGTGACCGGGATCTTTTCACTTGTGGACTTAATATGTCCCTGAGACTATACCAGAATAATGGTTCAATGGGACTTATCGACGTGACTGCAAGTGCTGGATTGCCCATGTCAACTTTGTATATGCACTACTCAGGCAACTGGGGAGATTACGACCGCGATGGAGACCTGGACCTGTATATCTCGAATTACAATGGAATTGGATTTCCTAATCCTACCCTCACAAATATTCTGATGCGCAACAACGGTGATGGAACTTTTACCGATGTCACTGTTTTCGCTGGGGTTGGAAATGGGTCTTGCTACACCTTCCAGTCTTTGTGGATCGATTACAACATGGACATGTGGCCAGACCTGATGGTTATGAACGACAGGTCAAACTGCGATAACTATCTGTATCACAATAACGGAAACGGAACTTTCACCGATGTCAGCATTGAGTCAGGTATCGGAAATCATTTTATCTTCTCCATGAACGTGAACGGAGATGATTACGACAATGACGGTGATCTGGATACATATGTCACTAACAATCCCTCCGGCAACATTTTATACAGAAATAACGGGTCTGGTGAATTTGATGAAGTGGCTGAAGAGGCTGGAGTGGCGCTTGGTGACCACAGTTGGGCAGGTCAGTTCTTCGATTATGACAACGACACTTATCTGGACCTTCATGTATCTGTTTCACCATTCTGGGGTGAGCCAGGGCAAAATCGATTTTTCAGGAACCAGGGGAACGGAACATTTACAGAGTTCCAGAATTCGGTGGGATTAGGCGGAGATGTGGGTTGGCACCATAGCACCGCGATAGGAGATTATAATAACGACGGACATTTTGATATAGCATCGGTTCTGGACAGTCCGACTTTGTCCAGAATATGGAGCGGCGGACTTAGCTGGAATAACTGGCTAAAAGTTACCCCTCAGGGAACCATTGGAAACAAAGATGGTGTAGGAGCATGGATACACTGTTATGCCGGTGGCAACCACTACGTGCGCTATACCTATTGCGGCGAGGGATATCTCGGTCAAAACAGTTTTTCCGAAATATTCGGACTCATTGACTTCCCTGTTGTCGATTCTCTGGTTGTGAACTGGCCAAGCGGAATAACTGACCACTACTATGATGTAGCCGTAAACCAGCATTTGACACTTATTGAAGGTTCTACGGTTTCAATACCGTTGTCTGCTGATGGCAGTCCGAACTTATGTCCCGGAGGTGCTGTAACATTAACTGCGGGCAATTTTGAGAGCTATTTGTGGAGCAATGGAGAAATTACCCCATCCATCACCGTCGATTCTCCGGGTTTGTACTCCTGCACTGTGACGACCTCGGAAGGTTTTATTTTCGATTCGGAAACCATTGAGGTATCTGCTCTGCCTGCTCCTCAGGTAGATGCTTATATACAGGATGTAAGTTGCTTCGGACAACAAGACGCATTGATTATTCTGAACTGTGAGACAGGTATTGACAGTGTTTCATGGAACGACGGCCAATACTCTGATGCCGTAATCGGAAGTATCCCTGTGGGACAATATTTCTATGAACTCACCGACCTGAACGGGTGTACCATCAGTGGTGAGTGCAATGTGAACCAGCCTTCGCCCCTGACTGAAGAGCACAGTGTAACACATAACCTTTGCTTTGGCGGAACAATGGGAACAGCGACCATCGTTCCGGATGGTGGCACCCCACCGTACCAGATTTTCTGGTCTGATGGTAATGGAACTTCCCTGGCTGCAGGGGATTATGGCTATTCTGTGATGGATGCCAACGGATGTTCTGTCGAGGGTAACTTCTCCATTACCCAGCCAGATGAACTTATCATTTCAATCAGTTCCACAGATGCTTCCTTTGCTTTCGGACTTGGAAGCGCCGAGGCTACTGTATCCGGTGGAACACCTCCTTATGAAATTCAATGGAGCAGCGGTGATATGGGAGATACAGCCAATCAACTTTTTGAAGGTGACTATGTTTGCTGGGTAACAGATGCCAATGGCTGCGAATCCAGTTCAGAGGTGCAAATACTTTACAACAATGTATTGGAATCTGATCCTGCAGGAATAGCTGTCTATCCTGTACCTGCAGCTGATTACATCACATTCGGTCAGAACCTGAAATCTCTTGATGCTTCCATTATTTCGGTCGTAGATATCTCTGGCAGAACAGTAATGTCCGTTCGTGCAGATCTGATATCCAACGACAGACTGGATATCCGCCAGCTGGCTGAAGGTCAGTATGTGATTGTCATTTTTACCAATGATTATTCGATTTTGAGAAGTAAGTTTGTGAAGCAGAACAACTAACAAATCGAATGAAACATCTTGCTGCTCTGGTCCTGTTGTTTTCAGGGCTATGCACTCATATAGTATACTCTCAGCAGTTTACAGATATTGCGACCAATAATGGTATCAATATCATCAACAATAATCCGCTTTTCGGAAACGGTGTCGGTGTTTTCGACATTGACCGGGATGGCTGGGATGACCTGACTTTTGCAACGAAGAACAATGGAATAAAGTTCTACCGCAACATGGGAGGAACTTTTACCATATGGAATATCAGTTTCTCGCCTTCAATACCAACCAATCTAGACATCAAAAGCTTTCTTTGGTTCGATTATGATAATGACGGAGATTATGATTTTACCTACTCAGGTATTTTGAATGCAGGAGCGGGAAACTGGCCTTTGAAATTCTACCGGAATGAGGGCAACTTCAATATGGTTGAGGTGAGTTCTTCAATTGGTATTCTGCCGGAAACACCCCAGATATTCGGAGTAACAGCCGGAGATTACAATAACGATAGTTACCTTGATCTGTTTGTATGCAAATACCACAATGTAGATTTCTGGTCCGGTTATCAATATTCCAACAGGCTATATCGCAACAATGGCGACGGCACCTTCACTGATGCAACACTGGAAGCCAATCTGCCGACACCTATTCAGGCTTCCTTCTACGCAGTGTTTTTTGATTATGACCAGGATGGTTTTCAGGACATCTATGTTGCGAATGATCGCATTCAATACATCAATTATCTATACCACAATCTCGGAGACGGAACTTTCGAAGATGTGTCACTCTCCAGCGGGGCCGGAGTAGCTATTGAAGCTATGACAGCCACAATAGGCGATTACGACCGAGATGAAGACATGGATATATACGTCAGCAACACCAATTGGGGAAATGTGCTGCTGAGAAATGAAAATGACGGAACGTTTACCGATGTGGCTGAAGATGCCGGTGTATTGGCATTCCAGGTATGCTGGGGCGCCAATTGGATCGACTATGACAATAATGGCTGGGAAGACCTTTACATTCTAACCCTTGGCTCAGGCTTTACCGTTGAGGACCTCAATATTTTCTATCAGAACAATGAAGACGGTACATTCACTCAGATCAACACCGAATTAGGATTGCAGAATGATGATGAAGGAGGGTATTGCAATGCCATTGGGGACTTCAATAATGACGGCTACTACGACATGGTCAACAACAACACCCTTAGTGCCGCTGATATCTACCTGAATGCCGGTGGCGATAATCACTATATCTGTTGCGAGCTGGAAGGAACTCTGACAAACAAAGATGGAGTCGGTGCCTGGATAGAATTATGGACTGACGGTGAATATCATGCCCGTTACACCATGAGGGGTGAAAGTTACATGGCCCTGAATTCGAGAAAAAAAATCATCGGCATCGGATCTCACACAACTGTGGACTCGCTGAAGATTACCTGGCTGGGAGGATTTGTTGAAATGTATTACGACCTGGAAGCTGACCAGTGTTATGAATTTCTGGAGGGTGCCAGTACAACTCTTCTTCCTGCCAGTATACAATATGAAGGAGATCTCTTCATCTGTCCCGGAGAAAGCATTGTTCTGACAGCTCAGGAAGGAGCTTCATATTTTTGGTCAAATGGCTTGATGACTCAATCCATTGAAGTTTCAGAGCCTGGTTATTATTCGGTTGGGGTAGAAAATATTTACGGTCTGTTTCAGTATTCTGACAATATTCTGGTCAGTCCTGCTCCGGAGCTGACATGGGAAAGTTCTGTAAACAACGTTTCATGCCATGGTCTCGCAGACGCCACTGCAACTCTTACTCCAGCCACTGAAAATTGTATTATTACCTGGTTCGATGAATCGCAATCTGCTCAAATAGACAGCCTCTCGCCCGGTGAATATTCTTATTCGATTATTGATCCATACGGATGTCCATATGAGGGCTCTGTTTCTGTCAACGAACCTCCGGTGCTGATTTCATCCATAACCACATCCGATGTGCTTTGTTTTGGTGAAAATAACGGTACGGCTCAGGTTTCTGCCACCGGAGGAAACGGAGAACCATTTTCACTTGAATGGTCAAATGGTTCCGATCCTGACGCTCTGCCCGCCGGTGACTATTCGGTCATTGTAATTGATGCATTGGGATGTGATACCACCATCATCTTTTCGATTTCAGAACCCGCTGAACTAACCGCCTCCGTTTCCACAACCAACAGCGAAACCGGAGCAGACGATGGAGGTGCATCAATTGAAATTACAGGAGGAACAGAACCCTACGAAATCCTCTGGAGCAATGGTGAAATGAACACTTCAGAAGTAACAGGTCTGTTCATTGATTCTTACTTCGTTGAAGTATTGGATGCTAACGGATGCCTGATCAACATTCCCTTTGAAATCTTTATTGGAATAACCGAGAATGATGCTCAGCAGGTGTCAGTGTACCCCAATCCGGCAAATGATTTCGTGAGAATTGAAGCAACTTCACCTATCTCGGGAATCTGGCTGGTAAACTCACTTGGAGAAATTGTTATCTGCTCGGTAGATCTCCACAACAATGTTGTGAACGCAGACCTTCAGTCGCTCCCAAAAGGGGTTTATCACATCATCATAATGAGTGCCTCAGGTGCTGATACATGCACAAGAAAGCTGGTCATAAACTGATTTTCGGATTTTCCTTTCTGACTGTGATGGTTTTCGTTACCATCAGGTCAAAAGCGCAATTCAGCGAGATTACTTCACAACAGGGTATAAGCAATATCAACACCGGAACGATAGATGGTAACGGTGTCACCTTTTGCGATATCGACAAGAATGGTTTCGACGATATTTCTTTTGGTCGAACAACAGGATCACCGCTTATTTATCTCAACTCAAATGGTGTACTGAGTCAATTTACACCGGAACTGCCCACATTGTCCGGCCAGCAAATCAAGGCTCAGCTCTGGGCTGATTATGATAATGACGGCGATCGGGATTTACTCCTCTCCTATTGGGCTGACCCGGTGAGGCTGTTGCGGAACGAAGGTGACATGGTCTTCAGCGATGTTACGTCAGCCGCCGGATTGCTGAGCGAGGATGTCAACCACTTTGGAGCTGCCTGGTCTGATGTAGATCGCGATGGTTTTCTGGATCTCTTCCTGTGCAAATACTCAAACCCAGGAAATAATTTCGGATATCAGTATACCAATCGCTTTTACCATAACAATGGCGATGGCACCTTCAGCGACCAGACCGTCGCGAGTGGACTGGGAGGATTGATAAAGTCTTCCTTTCAGGCGGTATTTCTGGATTACAATAATGATTCCTGGCCGGATCTTTATATCATAAACGACAAAGTCCAGCAGGAGAATAACCTGTTTCGAAACGACGGTGACGGCACTTTTACCAACGTCTCATTTACATCAGGAGCCGCTGTCATGATTGATGCCATGACGGCTACTGTAGATGATTACAATCACGACGGATTTCTGGACATATATGTATCTAACAACCCCACCGGTAATGTTCTGCTTCACAACAACGGAAATGGCACATTTACCGATTACGCGCAACAGACAGGCACCGAACTGAATATCACTTCCTGGGGTTGCCTATGGATTGATTACGATAATAACAGCTGGCAGGATCTGTTCATCGGCACCACATCGGGCCTGACGAACCCGATGCAGAACTACTTACTGATCAACAATAACGGCGACAACTTTACGGTTGGAAATTCGATCGCTGGCATCGACGGTGATGCTGACCCCAGCTTCTCTGTAGCACAGGGAGACCTGAATCAAGACGGTTACTTCGATTATGTGACCAACAACAACGATCCCTATACTTCATCTCTTTGGCTTAATGATGGCGGCGAGAATGCATTTCTCGCTGTGACACTGGAAGGAACCGTTTCAAACCGGGATGCCGTTGGATCATGGATTGAGTGCTACGTCGACGGAACGAAGTACATCAGATATACCACTTGTGGCGAGAATTATATTGGACAGAACAGCTTCACCGAAATTTTCGGATTAGGTACGACAAGCCTGATAGATTCACTGGTAATAAAATGGCCGGGCGGACTGACAGAAAGATATGAGGACGTCACAGTGAATCAGCACTTACAACTCATCGAAGGAGCCTCATTGATCAATGGTCCGGCTCCAATCGTTTTCGATGGCGACCTGTACCTATGTCCGGGCGATAGTCTCGTGTGCACATTGCCAGAAGGCTCATCTTATTCGTGGAGCTCCGGTGCAACAGGCCAGTCTGTTGTCATTTACGAACCCGGAATCTATCTGGGAACAGTTTTTTCCTCATACGGATTACCCCAGAATTCTGAACCCTTCGAAATACTCTGGGCACCAGAAACCACGTGGACCCAGGAAACTGTCAATCCATTGTGTTATGGCTCTGAAGATGGATCCGCTGAGGTGATTCTGGATCCCGAACCAGCTTCTTTTCTCTGGAGTAACGGCGCTGAATCTCCATCACTCAACGGACTGGGTCCCGACACATTGTGGTGGGATGCTACAAACCAATACGGCTGTGGATTCTCTGATACAATTTTTATCTCGCAACCGGATAGTCTCATACTTGAATTGACCATTGTCGATGCCGCATGTTATGGTGAGTCGAGCGGCAGTGTATCGGCATCCATTAGCGGGGGTATTGCCGGCTACGATGTGATCTGGAGCGATAATCTCGATCCGGCTCAGGTTCCCGCCGGCGACTATTCCATCCTGGTGTATGACTCCAACGGATGTGAAAGCAGTCAGAATTTCACAGTGAACGAGCCTGCAGAACTCGTTCTGACGGTGACCACATTTGACATTCCCCTGAATGAGTTTTATGGCTCTGCCGAGGCTACAGCTTCCGGTGGCACCCCTCCCTACTCTGTCATATGGAGCTCTGGTGCTGCCGATATCTGGACAGTCGACGATTTGTTTGCTGATGATTACTTTGTGATCGTTACCGATTCCGCCGGTTGCACCGATACAGTTCAGTTTTCCATTTTTACAAGAATCGAAGAATTCACCATCTCTTCTAAATCCTTTTTCTTCCCGAATCCTGCCACAGAGTACATTGAAGTGACAGGGGCAAATGGAGCTGGCGAGATTCTGATATACAAAGCTGACGGATCAATCGCGATGAGTCGCTCTGTTTTCTTTCAGAACAGAAGCAATACCCAAAGGATACCCGTATGGCAACTGAATACCGGGTTGTACCAGGTAAGACTGATTCAGGAAAACCGAATCAGTTCGGGAATTCTTGTCAAGGAATAAATCAGTTCACTACGATTCTGGCGATTCCTGCCCTCGATCTCAGCAAATACATGCCGGATGGAAGAGCAGAAACATCGATGCTGTTGACTCTCGGCAAGTCCATCACCAGCTCACCTGTAAAGGAGAACAGTTGCACATCCATGATCTCATTGAGAAACAACCGATCAGTCACAGGGTTAGGCCATACTTTCAGTCCGATACTCTGAGCTTCATTCACATTCAGTACACCCTGATTATTTGATGCATCCGGAGTGGTTACAATGAACATCCACCAGTCTGGGTTACCGTCTGTGATGCGACCGTAGCTCGTATCAGGTGCTATATATTCCCATGAAATCTGATCAGCAACGCTAAAACCATCTGGCGAATACAGTCCAATCCACTCGCCATTATTGCTCAACCTGAAGCTGCAGTGAAGAACTCCCTGCGTAATGTCCTCATCAGGATAAAACAACATCCAGCTGTTGGGAGGTACCGTTACTGAATCCGGATAGAGGGTAGGAACCTGCCACTTCATCGGGTTTTCAGGGTTATCGCTCAAATAATAACCAGCGAGATTCACGGCGAAATTGTTCGGATTGTAGATTTCAATCCAGTCCTCCCTTTCCCCTGCATTGTCTTCAACGTCGCTCTGATTGGCCGGCAGCACTTCATTGATGTATACAAGTGCCGGTTCGATAAAAATGAGCCCGTTAGTAACTCTTGGCGTTGGAGATGTGAAAGTGATGCTGGAAACAGCACCATCGCTGATCCTGCCATATGAATCATCAGGACCAGCACCAGTGTATGCATAGCTATCCGTCAGTGTCGTACCGTTTGGTGCTGTCAGTGTAATGGTTCCCGAGGCCGAATTCAGTGTAAACGGAGCGTGATTGGTGTCCTCATTGGTCTCATTGTCACACCAGATCAACAGAAATCCATTGGCAGGGATTACCGTGCGGTATGGATTTGTATTTGGAATCTGATATTGCAACGGATCGGATGTATTGGATATGTAGTAACCAGCCAGATTCACCTGAAAATTATTCGGATTGTACACCTCAAACCATTGGTCATAGTCTCCTGAAGGGTCAGCAACAGTGGACACGTTGTTCACCTGCACCTCATTGATGAACAAGGTATTCGGAGGCATTACTACCTCTCCGTTCGGCGCGTCGAATGTCACGTTATTGAAGTATTGCCAATCGTCACAGCCATCGCACACCCGTCCATAGGAAATATCAGGTGCCATGAGGGGAAACGTTACAGAATCCACGATGGTAACGCCATCGGGCATGGTAATGATGAAGCTCTCACCGTCTCCGGTAAGGCTGAAATCCGCATGATCCTCTCCCTGTTCAGGGTCGCGGTCGATCCAGAAAATGATGTGGCTGCCGGGAAGCACTGCTGTTACCCCCAGGTTGGTGCTGGGAATCAGCCATTTGTCGAGGCTGTCGGGATCATCCGACAAATAGTAGCCCGCAAGATTGGTCAGAGCACCTGCATTGTAAATCTCCACCCAGTCGTCACGCTCCAGAAAATCATCCATTTCTCCGGTGGCATTCGAAGCCATGATTTCATTGATTTTCAAATCCTGGGCAAGAAGGGTTGTGACATTAAGTAAAACAGCCAACACCACCAGAAGGCACAAAAAGCAACGGTTTCTCATAATTTGAATGAAGTTATCGGAACATGAACACAATGCTAAGCAAATGTAAACAAGATACAGGCAGGTGCTAAAATACCAGAATCCACGGCTTATAAAAAGCGAAAGGCCCGGAATTGTCCGGGCCAGTCACTTTCTCTCTATCGCCAGATCTTACTTTCTCAGGAAAATACCTTCACCATTTTCACGGATGAGCTTATCAGCTTCGGTGAGGGTAATGCGGTTGCCGTTGTAGTATGCGGTGATAAATGCATCACCAATACCCAGACGGCGGGCTTCGTCTCTTTTTACAATGGCCGAATCCATATCGGTATATACACCAGAGCTGTAACGCACCATCTTGTTCGTTGTGAGTTCAGAGTTCAGTGGTGAAATGTTGTAAACACTGCTTGCAGGCACAGGCTTCGAGTAAACACCTACCTGAACTGTGTAGAACAGACCAGACATAACCTCAACCTGATTGGCACGGGCTGCGTTCGGGTATTTGTTATAATCGTAGTACGACGCAGACTTTACAACCATGTTTCCTGAAGCCGGTGTTGTGGCCGCAGTGGTCTTGTTAGCACCGTTATCTCCGAATACATACTCATTTTCAACTGAAGCCTGGAAATCACCCTGGGTCATTGCCATAGCCTCGTACAGTGGAATGCGCTTTCCATCGCGGTAAGCCACCACAAAGGCATCACCATAACCAATTCCACGGATAGATGATTTCACCTTGTTGGCCTGATCAAAATCCAGGAAGAAACCTGCTGAGTAGCGGGTGATACCATTGTTCAGTGATTCGCCGCTCACAGGAGCAAACTGATCATAGAGGTCCTGCGGGATGCGGTTGCGGAAGGCGCCCACCTGAACACGGTAGTACACTCCCTTAGGCATTTCCACATCCACAGGGATTGGCTTGCTTTCTGAATAAACTGATTTGTTCGTTATAAGGAACAGCTCTTTCTCCAGAACATCAGGGAAGTTGAACAACATAGACTCAGCTTCTGCGCGTGAATATGCTCCGCC
>JBEAZL010000324.1:0-12101 GCA_041170085.1 Bacteroidota bacterium | reverse complement strand
ACCGAATAGAACGTATATTCTTGTTTTATGGTGATCCTTGAGCACGTGGTCCACGATGTAGTTCACGCCAAATGAGAATGAGGATGCGGCAATTCCGGCCGAGAGGGTGACTATGTATAGTGTTCGCCTGTTGCGCGGCGGCACGAAGTTGCGGATGAACATGATGGACAACCAACACAGAACCCCAATTGAAATCATGATCCATGCCACCCCCGTAGTTTCACCGACCAGAGGAAGGGTGATTTTATTTGATCCGGCGATAATGGAGGATGAGCCCAGAACGATGGCTGCGAGTCCGATAAGCAGAATATTGCCGCTGAGTCCTTCGCGGTACAGCGCAAAAACGAAACCCACGAATACCAGTACAGATCCGACATCGGGCTGAAGCAATACAAGCAGTGCCGGAATACCGATGATGACAGCGACATTGCCGCGGGTCTTCCACGTCATGAGCTTACTCTCTGATCCGGATATGTATTTCGCCAGCATGAGTGCTGTAGACATCTTGGCAAACTCGGAAGGTTGAATACCAAAATCGCCTACGCCGAACCAGGCCTTTGCGCCATTGACCTCCTTACCAATGGCCAATACCAGTATGAGAAGCAGAATGAAGAAGGCATATATGAACAGGGCGAACTTATTGAAGAAGTCTGCTTCAATATTCATAATGAAGACAGCAAGAACAGCGGATACACCAACCCAAATCAGCTGTTTGCCGTGGATTGCGCCAAAGTCGAAAAGAGCTGAATGTGCCTTATTATAAGTTGCCGAATACACGCTGAAGAAACCGAGAATGACCAAAAAGGCATACACACCAACTGTAATCCAGTCAATGTTTCCGGTAGATGTTCTTCTTGTTGCGCTCACTCTTCCAGGAATATTTGGTCAAGAATTCTCTTTTCTTTGGCCGGATCTTCAATCGAATCATTCATGTATTTCTCGATCATCAGACTGGCGATCGGTGCAGCCCAGGTACCTCCGAATCCTGCATGTTCCACATAAACTGCCAGGGCGATTTTCGGGTTGTCCTTCGGAGCGAAACAAATAAAGACACTGTGGTCTTCTTTGGGTTCGTTCTGAACAGTTCCTGTCTTTCCACAAACGACGATATCCTTGAGCTTTGCCCGATTGGCAGTACCTCCGGGACCAACAACTTTTTCCATGGCATTCACTACAGTGCGGAAGTGTGCAGAGTCGATACCGACGTCGTGTCGCACGAGATAATCCGGACGAGGCTGGCCCCCAACACCAATCTGTTTTACTGAGTGGGGCGAGACATACCAACCCCTGTTCGCCAGAATGCAGGCAAGATTGCACATCTGCAATGGTGTAATCAGCAGCTCGCCTTCGCCAATAGAGTTGGAATAGATCGTTGAATACTTCCACTGGTATTCACCGTACCACTTATCGTAGAATTTTGTGCCGGGAACGCTGCCTATCTTGACATCAGGCAGGTCGGTTCCGAGGTTACTTTCAAACCCGAAGCGTTCGATATACGATTCCCATATTTCCAGACCAAGACGAGCATCCCTGAATTGGCTGGTTTTATCGCGGTCGGCTTCGATAACCCTCCGCATCACTTCTCTGAAGTATGGATTGCATGAGTGAACTATGGCCATTTCGAGGTCATCATTGCTGTGACTGCCATGGCAGTTAATGATGCCCCGGTTGCAGGTAATGCGCGTTTCCGGCGAGATGGCTCCAAGCTGTAGTGCCGTGAGTGACTGCGCCAGTTTGAATATGGATCCCGGTCTGTACATCGCCTGTGTTGCCCGGTTGAACAGAGGTTTTGCCGGATCATGCAGCAGAACATTGTAGTTGTTTCCGCGAGCCCTTCCCACGAGAAGATTCGGATTATAGGTCGGTGCAGAGACCAGGGCAAGAATTTCACCTGTCGAAGGTTCAATGGCGACAATGCATCCACGTTTATTGGCCATCAGATCCTCTCCGTATCTCTGAAGTTCTGCATCGATGGTGGCTACCAGGTCGTGACCGGCAAGCGCGGGAACATCGTCAACACCATCCTCACTTTCGCGCTTTTTGTTCAGGTGATCAACAAAGAAGTAGTCTATTCCCGTCTGGCCGCGCAGTTCCTTATCATATGCAAGTTCAATTCCACCCTTTCCTATATAGAAGCCTTGTTTGAACTCAGGGTGCTTTTCAAGATCGGAAGGAGATACTTCGCCGACGTCTCCGAGAAACAACGCCGCTATCTGTTGTGGATATACCCTGAGCGAGCGGGCCTGACCAAAGAATCCCGGGTATTTGAATAGCTGTTCAGAGATGGCCGCGTATTCGGCAGGAGTCATTTGTTTGATGACCTCGAAAGCCTTGTATGAGGCCCTGTTCTTTTCAATTCCCTTGGCTATGATCGATTTGAGTTCATCAGGCGTGAGATGAACCAGATCGCAGAATGCATTGGTATCGAATGGCAATACATTTTTAGGTATTACCATCAGATCATATACCGTCTGGTTTGTCACCAGTACCCGGCCTTTTCTGTCATAGATGATTCCGCGCGGGGGGTGTATCGGAACCTCATCCTGTGAGTAATTCTGGGCAAGTTTGCTCCATTTGTTGGTAGTAACCTGCATGGTGAACAGCTTGACCAGATAGGCAAGCCCGATGAATATCACGATAAGCAGTATCGTGACTTTTCTTTCACCGAATTTCACAATTCGTAACTGTTGGGTTTATATATAAGATACTGACCTATGGTCAGGAAAATCAGCGTTGCCAGTGAACTCAACACAACATGAACCAGGGTATCAAAAAAGGATGAAAGCCTGAATACTTCCAGGAACAACAACCATCCATGGTGCATGAATACAAGAATTCCGGCGTAGGCGAGATACCATCCAAGTCCCATGCTTTGTACTGTGGGACGTTGGGTAGCGTCGTAACCTTCCCGTGGTGAGAGGAATTTTTGGACGAGTGGCTGCATGAAGGTCAGAAACAGACATGCCGAGGCATGAAGGCCCATCATGCCTGTAAAGTAGTCCATGATGAGTCCGATTGAAAACCCAAGTATCAGCAGGAGCCATCTCGGTGTTTCGAAAGGAAGCATCAGTATGCCGAAGACGTAAACGAATGGAAGGATGAGTCCATCGAGCAGCAACATCTTGTTTACCACAAGGCATTGCAGGAGAATCAGGAAGGCGATTCTCAGGATATGATTAATGATCATCAGTACCATAGCGCTCTTCTGCCTGTTGTTCTAACTGCTGTTGTTCAGTAATCATCAGATTTTCTATCAGCTCTACATGGCTCAGTTTACGGAATTCTGCAGCCAGTCTTATCTTGATATGAAACTCATTCTCATCTGCATTGTCTGTTACCTCTGTGACGTATCCAACGGGAAGGTTGGGTGGGAAGTATTTAGAGAATCCCGAAGTAACCACAGTGTCACCCACTGCCACCAGAACATGTTTCGGAAGGTCCTCGACATTCGCAATGTCCGGATCTCCGGTGAGCCATTGCAGCTGTCCAAGATCCATCGAGCGTTTCATCCGTACACTGGTCTGGAAGCTCCTGTGGAGGATGGGCATAGCTACAGAAAAATGTTCTGAAACGTTGACCACAAAGCCCACAAGTGCTCCGTTGCTGATCACACCCATCTGATCAGTGATGCCTGAACTCCAGCCTTTGTCGAGCGTGATATAGTTTGACTCCCGGTTGAGTGAATTGTTGACCACTTTGGCTGTATGGTAGCGGTAACGCTGCAACAGGAGGGTGTCATTCACGTTATGGGTAACTGTGTCGATGTTGATGTAATTGTTCTCCAGTTGCGTGCGCAGGAGGGAGTTCTGCAGAGAAAGCTGATCATTGATTTCACCGAGACGGAGGTATTCAGATAGCCAGGCTCTTTGCTTATAGACGTTGCCTACCGCATCGCTGGCTGCGTTGAGCATGGTTGCCCGATGATAGAACATGCTCTCGAATACCATGATGAGAGCAACTACCTGCAGTGCCAGAAACAGCAGGAAAACGTGAAGCCTTTTGATCAACGCAAATACGTTCTTCATGTGCTGATACAGAAAGGTGTTTCACTCAATGCGTTAATCACTCGCGCATCAGGAACTGGAAGCGATTGATATTCTTGAGTGCTATTCCTGTACCGCGGGCCACAGCGCGAAGCGGGTCGTCGGCTACGTGTACAGGAAGCTTGGTTTTCATTGAGATCCTCTTGTCGAGACCGCGGAGCAGAGCACCACCACCCGCCAGGTAGATACCTGTTTTGTAGATGTCGGCCGAAAGTTCTGGTGGAGTATTTTCCAGACAGTTCAGGATGGCCTCTTCAATTTTTGAGATGCTTTTATCGAGGGCATGAGCGATTTCAGAGTAGCTCACTGCAATTTCTTTTGGAATACCCGTCATCAGGTCGCGTCCGCGAACACTGAAATCGGGTGGGGGATTATCGAGTTCCGGAAGAGCTGCGCCCACTTCAATCTTAATCTGCTCTGCAGTGCGCTCACCGATGAGGATATTGTGCTGACGGCGCATGTATTCTTCGATATCCTGTGTAAGCTCATCACCTGCTACGCGGATATTCTTATCCGTAACGATACCCCCGAGGGCAATCACGGCGATTTCAGACGTACCGCCACCAATGTCGATGATCATGTTGCCCATGGGTTCCTCAACATCGATTCCGATACCAATGGCAGCAGCCATGGGTTCGTGAATCAGGTATACTTCCTTGGCCCCGGCGTGTTCAGCACTGTCTTTAACCGCGCGCTTTTCTACTTCAGTGATACCGGAAGGGATGCAGATGACCATGCGGAGGGAAGGCTGGAAAAGGCCCTTGCCTTTGTTGATCATTTTGATCATGCCTTTGATCATGTCCTCCGCGGCATGGAAGTCGGCAATCACACCGTCTTTCAGAGGTCGGATGGTCTTGATGTTCTCATGGGTTTTGCCATGCATCTGCTGGGCCAGCCTTCCGACAGCCACGGTCTTTCCGGTCGCCCGGTCGCGTGCAATAATGGAAGGTTCATCCACCACCACCTTATCGTTGTGAATGATAATGGTATTGGCTGTCCCAAGGTCAATGGCTATTTCCTGTGTGAGGAAGTTGAATAGGCCCATGCGCGGTGTCGTCTTGTATCGTTTCGAAGTTGCGTGAAATGTCCCCGGACACCTTGTTAAATGCGGCGTTTCGCGGGTTGAACAAAAAACCGTTACAAATATATTTTTACCTGAAGGGGTCGAAGTCCACAGCCTGTCAACATTTGAAAAGAGTTATTAACTATAAGTTCACGGTGCGGAGGGCCCCTGGGGTGAATTTTCGTCGCCCTGAAAATGAACATTTCGGGCTGGGCAGGTATTTCTACCTTTGTGCTGTCACTTTATCCGGATATTCGTCCCGCCCTTCGGCATCCGGCGATTTATCTGGGTTTCGGATGGCACCACATAACCAAATTCAATAGAAATGGCATTTACATTAGACCCGCTTCCATACGCATTTGATGCGCTGGAACCTCATATTGACGCCCGGACCATGGAGATTCACCATGGTAAACACCACGCGGCATACACCAACAACCTGAATGCGGCCATAGCCGGCACCGATCTCGAAGGCCTTACAATCGAGCAGATACTGGAGAAGTGCGTTGATAAGCCCGCCGTTCGCAACAATGGCGGTGGTTTTTACAATCACAACCTGTTCTGGAAAATCATGGCCCCGAATGCCGGTGGCCCTGCCACAGGTGATGTCGGTGCTGCGATTGATGCTTCTTTCGGATCTTTTGATGCGTTTCGCGAGGAATTCACAAAGGCAGCAACCACCCGTTTCGGTTCAGGCTGGGCATGGCTTTGCGTCCATAAGGGCGGTAAGCTCGAGATCTGCAGCACTGCCAATCAGGACAATACCCTCATGCCGGGAATCGGTTGCGGTGGTTTTCCTGTTCTTGGACTGGATGTTTGGGAACATGCCTATTACCTCCATTACCAGAACCGCCGTCCTGACTACATTTCCTCGTTCTTCAACCTCATCAACTGGAATGAGGTGAATGCACGTTTTCAGGCGGGTAAGTAAGAGAACACAGACAGTATATGTCCTCAGGTCCTTATTGTCCGAATCTTTACCGCTACGAGAGGTATCATACCAGAGCAGTAAAAGTGGGTGAAACGTCGATTGGCGGCGAGAATCCCATACGTCTCCAAAGTATGACCACCACCGACACCATGGATACTGAGGCTACGGTGGCACAATCGGTGCGTATGATCGAAGCTGGCTGCGAGCTTGTTCGCATTACTGCTCCTTCGAAAGATGAGGCCATCAATCTGGGTCCTATCCGCGATGCCCTGAGAAATCTTGGTCACCGTACACCACTCGTGGCCGACATCCATTTCACACCAAACGCAGCAGAAATAGCTGCCGGTATTGTTGAAAAGGTGCGCGTAAACCCGGGTAACTACGCGGATAAGAAGAAGTTTGAGGAGATAGAATACACTGACGAGAGCTATGCTGCTGAGCTGGACAGAATCCGTCAGCGCTTTACCCCGCTGGTTTTGCTGTGTAAGCAGCACGGAACTGCGATGCGCATCGGCACCAATCACGGCTCCCTGAGCGACCGCATCTTGTCAAGATATGGCGATACCCCAAGGGGTATGGTCGAGAGCGCCATGGAATTCATCCGCATATGCAGAGACCTGGATTTCCATGAGCTGGTCATCTCCATGAAGGCCAGCAACCCGCAGGTAATGGTCCAGGCATACAGAATGCTGGTCTGGCACATGATGCGAGAAGGGATGAATTATCCGCTTCACCTCGGTGTTACCGAGGCCGGCGACGGTCTCGACGGCAGAATCAAATCTGCTGTGGGTATCGGTGCTCTGCTCGAAGACGGTCTGGGCGACACCATTCGCGTCTCACTTACCGAAGAGCCCGAAGCTGAGATACCTGTAGCCAAAATGCTGGCTGATCGTTACGCAAAACGAACCGGCAGTCCGGTAGTTTTTGCTGACGAAAGGCCTGCCACCAACCCTTTCGAATACGAGAGACGCCATACTCTTTCTGTCAGGGACATCGGAGGCAAGAATGTGCCAAGGGTGATTGCTGACCTCAGCGGATTGTCCGGAGTAACTCCGGCATCGCTGTTTGCATATGGCCTTCACTATTCTGTTCCGTTGGATAAATGGAATATTCTTGATCAGGCTGCGGATTATATCTATTGCGGGAAGAGTCCTGTTGAATTTGAAATTCCGGGCACGCTGGGTATTATCTATGATTTTGAAACCTGGCAGGATCGGGCGGATCAGGTAAGAGCGTTTCCCTTGCTGACAGTGCAGCAGTATATGAAGGCTGCAGACATGGAAACCACCCATTTCGTTAGCCTTCCGGTTTCATTGATAAGTCAAGAAGTAATAGAAAAGCTGAAGTCTGATCATCACGCCGTGGCCATCCTGGAAAGTGCTCATGAGCATGCCATGCCTGACATGCGTGCCGCGTTCTTCCACCTGATGAACCAGGATTGTGAAGTTCCGGTGATTATCAAAAGGGAGTATGCGGGTACCGATCAGGACGAATTCATGTTGTATGCTTCCACAGACGCAGGCTCTTTGTTGCTTGATGGTCTGGGTGATGGATTATGGCTGAATGCTGAATCACCTGTAACGCGTCAGTCCATCAATGAAACAGCATTCGGAATCCTTCAGGCAACAAGAACAAGGATTTCCAAAACAGAGTATATATCCTGCCCCAGTTGTGGACGCACACTCTTTGACTTGCAGGAAACAACTGCAAAAATCCGCTCCAGAACCTCACACCTGAAGGGCGTGAAGATCGGGATCATGGGATGTATCGTCAATGGACCGGGCGAGATGGCCGATGCCGATTACGGATACGTGGGCACCGGAGTGGGTAAGATCACTCTCTATAAGGAGAAGGAAGTTGTGAAGCGAAACATTCCGGAAGAGCAGGCCGTCGATGAACTAATTGCCCTGATCCGTGAGCACGGCGACTGGGTTGAACCGGCTATGCACTAAGGGGTTTCCTGACGATCCCGTAAACCATGTATTTCATATTCAGCGGCCAGATCCAGTCCGTGATTTTGTCGAGCTTCCCGAGCATTCTCCGCTGAGACTCCGAGCGACCGAATGAAGCGAAGAACCCCGCTGTTCCGAACTGCAGCTCACCCCTGCTGGCAAACCATACCGAGGCTTCTTTCCAGTCCAGATACCCGGCTTCATTGCCCCAGGGCACGAATCGGTTTCTGAGCCAGACATGCAATCTGCTCCCCTTCATGTTTTCCGCGAATAGGAGGTAGCCTCCAGGTTTGAGTGCTGCGAAGATTTCATCAAGTGCCTTTTGCTGAAGGTCTTTTCTGCCGTGACGGCCGATCATGGTGATTACCGATTTCACCATCACCATGTCAAACTCTTCCTTGTAAGGGATGTCCAGGGCATTGACAGAAGCATAGCGGATCAGTTTTCCTGTGTTGTGCCGGCTATGAAAGGGTGTGGCAATATGCTCAGGATTTTCAAGGTCGGAGCATAAGGCCTGATGTCCGTGAAGTGCGGCCAGAAGGGCCAGACCACCCTCGCGTCCGCCTATCTCCAGGGCTATTCCCGGGGAACTATCCAGAACCTTGTTCCAAAGACGCAATGAACGACTCCAGTTCACAGAGTCCCATTGAAATATGTCGCGAATGGGTAGGTCTTTCATGCCATTTTCACCAAACGGTCCAGCCACCATCCACCATCAGATTGTGGCCTGTGACGTATGAGGCAGAATCGCTCAGGAGGAACACAGCAGCATTGGCTACCTCGTGGTTATAGCTCATGCGGCGCATGGGCGTGAATCTGGCGAAGTTTGATTCAAACTTGGGTTCATGGTTGTTCCAGACACCGTGGGGAGTAATCATATTGACGCGAACTCCTTTGGTTCCCCAGTACGACGCCAGATAGCGGCTGAGAGCATCAATGCCGCCTTTGCTGGCACTGTATTCGGCCGGGCAGCCAAGGCTTGTACCCTCATAGAGGTTCTGATTTGGCGCAACCACAGAATAGGTACTCGGAAAAGTGATGATGCTGCCGTATTTGGGAAACTCGGCCATATACGAGCCGAGAATCTGACAGAGCAGAAAAGTCCCTTTCAGATTTACTTCAATCACCTTATCCCAGTTCTCATCAGTAACCTTTTCAAAAGGGACGAACTTCAGATTCGATTTGTTCTGGTGTGCACATACCAGCCCTTCGAACCGCCCGTAGGTTTCCATGATGGTGTCGAATAATCGCTGTACCTCTTCTCTTTTGGACACATCAAGCCCTACGCCGAGCATAATCCGACCGTGCCGTTCGAAAAGTTCTTCAGCAAATTTTTCGGGATTAGCTTCCGGAACATCTGCTACCACGACAATACCTTCCATCTGACAAATGGCTTCGCAGATGGCTCGACCGATAAGACCGCAGGCACCGGTTACCACGACCACCCTTCCTACGAGGTCAAAGCGGTCTTTAAAATTGAATTGAGTTGGATCTGTTGTTCTCCAGGACGACATGGACCACAAATTTTGGGTCAATGATACGTCAAAGAGACGCTCTTTTCCACGCCATTTAATTCACGATAATTCTTCGGCGCATAATGGCTCCATCAGCGGTTTCAGCCACCACAACATACATTCCTGCCGGCCAGGTCGAGCAATCAACACCTTCAGTGATGTTTCCCTTAAGCTCAGTCAGGATACTTCCCTCCGCAGTCATAATGTGCACTTTGGTAAGGGGTTCCGTACAAGTGATTTCAAATTGCTCCGCTGCGGGATTAGGCGAGATTTGGATCACTGGCAATTTCGTGGAATTACCAATGGTAGTCCAGTCCTGAATTTCAGTGGACTCAAGAGTTTCCTCGCAGCCATTTTCATCTGTTACCGTAACCGTGTAGAATCCGGATAACCAAACTTCCAGAAGATCTTCGCCACTGCTTCCGTCGCTCCATTCGTATGTATAGGTGCCAGTACCTCCGGATACTGAGATATTTATACTACCCGGACCAGTGTCATCAATATTAATCACCTCAATCAGAGTGATGATCAGTTCATCGGGTTGTAAAATCACATTGCTGCCGGAAGCGCTGCATCCGTTGGCATCTGTGATTTCATAGCTGTAAGTACCAGCTAAGAGGTCAGTTAATTCGAATTCGCTCTGACCTCCGTTCCAGTTGATCTGGTAGGGTTCCGTTCCACCCTCTGCGGTTATTGCAATGGTGCCGTTGGCATCTCCGAAGCAGTTGAGATTCTGCACGACTGAAGTGGACATCAGACTGTCCGGCTGCTCAAGTTCGAAATTGAATTCAGCACTGCAACCGGTACCGTCGGTTACCTGCAGGTTGAGTGTTCCGGCGCCGGTGAAGTATGTATTGGAGTTAGTCTCGCCATTCCATACAAAGGAGTACGAACCTGCCCCCCCGGTTGCAATGGCCTCAACCAGCACAGAGTCTCCATAACATGCAATGGATTCTGCATCGATCGCTGTCTCGATAGCTGCGGGTTCAACAATAGAATAGCTGGCCTGAATCACACATCCTCCTCCATCTGTAAATTCAAGGGTGTATGTTCCCGCACAGAGATTCTCTCTGACAAGGCCTTCAAAGCCATCTTGCCATATTGCAGTGAAGGGCGGAGTTCCATTCTCAAGCTCAACAACAATACTGCCGTCGCAAGAGCCTGAACAAGTTGCAGCAGAAGTGGTACCCGTAAGCTGGGGTCCATCAAGGGCAGGCACATTCACGGAGATGGATGCTGCACAACCGTTGAAGTCACTAACTTCATAGATATACAGCCCAGGAGTCAGGACTATATATTCACCGACACCCCAATATGGTTGCACTCCTCCTGTGGCTGAAAGTGTTACATCACCTGAGCCACCGCTACAGGGTATGGCATCAGCGGTTGCAGTAATTTCTATGGGTGAAGGTTCAGTCAGGTTTATTTGAGCTGCTGCGCTGCAACCGTTTGCATCAGTGAGGAGAAACTCGAATTCTCCCGCACCGAGAAATAGTGAACCTGTTCCCTGATAAGGTGCGGTGCCACCTGTAGCACTGATGCTTGCCAGAACTTCATCACCGAAGCACAGAATTTCGGGTGCAGAAACAACAGCTTCCAGAGTCTCAGGCTCTTCTATGATCACACAGAAAAGGACGGTATAACCAACTGCGTCAGTCACCAGAACATCATAGATTCCTGCGGCGAGATTATCGGAGAACAAATCGTTATCGCCATTACTCCATTCAACCGAATAGGGGGGAGTAGCGCCGGATATGCTGATGGATGCACTGCCATCACTCAGGCCATTGCATGATACCTGTTCAATGATGGCATCCACCCACAAGGGTTCCGGAACTACCGCCTCGAAAGTACCCTGCGTAATACAGCCGTTCGCATCAGTTACTGTATATGAATACACTCCATCAGAGAGGTTGATGGGAAATTGGTTGACCACCCCAATGCCGGAAATGGAAATAGAATAGCCGGGTGTTCCGCCATTCACATCGAGGTCTACAATAGCCTGTTCATCAGGAAACAGAGGATTCTCGACTGATACCGTAGCAGTAAGCGCCGGAGGAGCCGTAAGGGTGAATGATTGATTGATGGATGAGCCAAGTGCATCCGTAATGGTAACAGAGTAATTTCCTGCCGCAAGATTAGACCTGTCCTCTGATGAAGAACCATCGTTCCAGAGGAACTGATAAGGCATCATTCCGCCGGTAATGGTGAGACTTATAGATCCGTTGGCCAGATCAGCGCAGGTGGGATTTGTGGCCACTGACGATTGTGCCAATGGCAACAACTCGTTTACGGTCAGGGTAGTTGATCCCGCCTTATCACCGGCGCTGGAATTATTGCCATTCACAGCGTTGCCTGCCGCATAGAAACGCACGGTGCCTGTTCCCGATGCCGGGGCTGTCCAACGGAAATTGAACTGGTTGCTCACGCTCATGGTGGGTTGTTCCAGGTATGTTCTTCCGTTATAAACTCCGTTGGTGAGCAGCACCTGATTCACGTTGCTGCCCAGGTTGCTGTATCCGGCAACTGGCACGTTGCCCGGAGTGGTCAGACAGGTCATCTGGAAGCCGTATCCCGCAGGCGCGCCCATGGAAGAGC
>JBEAZL010000323.1:0-4691 GCA_041170085.1 Bacteroidota bacterium | reverse complement strand
GAAATATTCAATGCCGGTGATGAAGCATTTGATCTGAACGGATGGCAACTGGTCAATTCCACGACACCAAAAGAGCTTCCGGCCTATCTGCTGGAACCAGGCAGCTTTGTGGTTTTATGTGATGCATCGTTGGCATCGGCATTTAATCCTTCAATTGGTATAGCTTCATTTACAGCCCTGACCAACGACACCGATAGTCTGACACTGCTCGACAACCTCGGCAATGTAATTGACATACTCGTTTACAATTCTGATTGGTATGCCTCTCCTGAGAAAGGGGACGGAGGCTGGAGTCTGGAGCAGATAAATCCGTTTTATCCTTGCCAGAACAGCAACAACTGGATGGAAAGCAGCAATGATACCGGCGGAAGTCCGGGTATCCAGAATTCTGTTTTCAATGACAGTCCTGACATTCTTGCTCCGGAGGTCGACACTTACTCGCTCGCAGATGAAACTCATATTGTGCTTGGTTTTTCAGAACCCATTGATGCCGGATCTGCCGATGTCCTCAACTGGAGCGTGATACCTTTCAATTCTGTAGAGTCTTTCTCGTGGAATTCTGATTTTACTGCTCTTAACATTCAGCTCCAGCAGCCGGTTATAGCAGGCCAGACTACAACCCTGATCATCATTGGATTTGCAGATTGTTCCGGAAATGTATCCGGTGAAATTCAACTTGATTTTACCCTTGGATCTGTTCCCCAGTCTGGTGATCTGATTATCACGGAGATTATGGCTGACCCCGATCCATCTATCGGTGCGCCACCTGCAGAATACCTGGAAGTGTACAACCGCTCTGAACAATTGCTTGATCTCAATGGCGTCACCATTAATGACAACGCCATAGAATCGCAGGTGCTGCTTGAGCCGGGTTCATACATCATACTAGGAGACGATGGAGATGCTCTTGCATTCCTCTCTGTGCCGAACAGGCACCTGATGTCCTCATTTCCCGCGCTGACCAACAGCGGGATGACAATTGAAATGAGAGGGCCGGATATGAACATCCTTGATGTGGTGTCATATGACATTTCATGGTATCAGGATAATTCAAAGGCCGACGGAGGATGGTCTCTCGAGCGCATTAATCTGGATGATCCCTGCAGCGATGCCAGCAACTGGATAGCCAGTGAGTCTGCTTCAGGAGGCACGCCCGGCGCGGTTAATTCGGTAAATGATCCTGCACCTGATGTCACACCACCGGTGTTTCAATACCTCATCATGGAGCCACAGGAGTCGCTTACCCTTGTCTTCAGTGAGCCCCTGAGCGATGATTTTACCCAGGTCGATTGGTTCATCAATGGCGAACCTGTCAGCAACCCGCAGATTGAACTGAACTACGATATACCCAATCAGCTCGTCATATATGTTGGAGAACTAGAAGAGGGAATCATCTATACCTGGGAGATCATTGGGGTATCCGATTGCTGGAGCAATACCTCAGCATCTGTTTCGGGCATTTTTGCTATTGCCCAGGAACCCGCTCCGGGCGATCTGCTGGTGAATGAAATCCTATTCGACCCGCTCGACGGCGGTTCCGACTTTGTTGAAATTTATAACCACTCAGACAAAACCATTTCACTTTCTGGATGGATGACGGGCAACGACGACCCCGCGGACAATGAGCTGATCACTGCGCTGAATCTGCCGCTCTTTCCGGGTGAATACCTGGTAATAACTGAAAACGGCACAGACTTACCGGAGTTCTACCCTTTCACACGCACTGATCGAATCCTCCGCGTTGAAAATCTTCCGACATACTCCGTTACCGGCGGAGAGGTGGCGCTGATACTTCCCGATGGCACTACCAGCGACCGCATGAGTTATTCAGAAGACATGCACTATCCGTTGCTCAATTCAACGGACGGCGTTTCACTGGAAAGGATTAGTCCTTCCAGACCATCAGACGATGTTACAAACTGGCACAGCGCTGCCCAATCGCAATCATTTGCAACCCCGGGGTACCTCAATTCGCAATCTCAGCTGGTTGGTTTTGATCCGGACCAGCTTGTAATCAGCCCTGAAATATTCTCTCCTGACAACGATGGTTATCAGGATGTGGTAACGATTTCGTATGTCAACGACTCGCCGGGATGGGTAGCCAATGTTACCATATTCGACAGCGAAGGACGTGAGCGCCGAAAGCTCATCAGCAATGAACTGCTCGGCACCTCGGGAACTATAAGCTGGGACGGTTTCAGCGATGACCGCATTTTATGTCCCATTGGCCGGTATGTCATTTACTTCGAGGTATTTTCAGCTTCCGGCGACGTCAGGAGCATTAAAAAAACCTGTGTTCTGGCCCAAAAGCTGAACTAGCTGCACTAGACCGGCTCTTAGGTATACTGACCTTGCTCCGGTTAACCTGCGACTGCATTTACTTTAGGCCGGGTAGGCTCTATCTTTGTACCATCAATCTCAATCCGTTTGAGCGACAGCCTGGTCATCATACCTACTTACAACGAAAAAGAAAACGTTGAACGAATGATCCGGAAGGTTTTCAGCCTGCCCAAATCATTTCACGTTCTGATCGTTGACGATGGCTCGCCGGATGGCACGGGTGATATTGTTAAATCGCTTCGCCTGGAATTTCCCGGGAAGCTACACCTGCTGGAACGTAAGGGTAAACTTGGCCTGGGTACTGCCTACATAGCCGGGTTTAAATTTGGTCTTCAGGAGGGATATCAATATCTCTTTGAAATGGATTGCGATTTCTCTCACAATCCGGAAGATCTGGAAAGGCTTTATAAAGGATGTACTGAGCAAGGTGGTGACCTGAGTGTCGGTTCACGATATGTGAAAGGCGGCGAAGTGGACAACTGGCCATGGAACAGGCTGCTGATGAGCAGCGGTGCCTCGCTTTATGTGAACATGGTTCTCTGGCTGGGTGTAAAAGATCCCACCGCTGGTTTCATTTGCTACTCGCGAAAGGTGCTGGAGGCCATCGATCTGGATGCCATCAAATTTGTGGGCTATGCGTTTCAGATTGAAATGAAATACACTGCGAAGCGTCTGGGATTCAGGATTGTTGAAGTGCCCATCAGATTCATCGACCGTCAGTACGGCACATCCAAAATGAGCATGGGTATCTTCAAGGAAGCTTTTCTGGGCGTGATCAAAATGCGCTTCCGCAAGGTTGCTGCAGCTAAAAAGTAAGAACATGAGTAAAACGGTTATTCGCAATGTCAGCCTGGTGAATGAATCAAGGGTGACACTTTCCGACGTATCGATTTGCGACGGAGTGATCGAATCTGTGGTTGATGCCGGACAAGGCATTACTGATGGATACACCGTAATTGACGGCACAGGAAAGCATCTCTTTCCGGGTGTAATCGATGATCAGGTGCACTTCAGGGAACCCGGTCTCACCCACAAGGGAGACCTGACAACAGAGAGCAGAGCAGCAGTTGCAGGAGGAGTAACTTCCTTCATGGAAATGCCCAACACGGTTCCCAATGCGTTAACGCAGGATCTGTTGCAGGAGAAGTACGACCGTGCCGCAGAGGTTTCACCGGCGAATTACTCCTTCTTCATGGGGGTATCCAATGACAATCTTCAAGAAGTATTGAGCACAGACCCTAAGCGGGTATGCGGTATAAAAATTTTCATGGGATCCAGCACCGGCAACATGCTGGTCGACAACCCCAATACCCTCGAGGCCGTATTCGCCGAAAGCGGACTGCTCATAGCAACGCACTGTGAATATGAACCCATCGTCCGGGCCAATTCCGAGAAATTCCTGAAAGAATACAGAGATAGTTTAAGACCTGAGCACCATCCGCTCATTCGCAGCGAAGAAGCCTGCTACAGATCTTCATCGTTTGCCGCAGAGCTGGCTGCAAAACACAACTCGCGACTGCACATTCTGCACATTTCAACAGGAAAGGAAGTATCTCTTTTCCGGAACGATATCCCGCGAACAGCAAAGAAACTCACATCAGAAGCCTGTATTCATCACCTCTGGTTCAGCGATCAGGATTATGCCACCAAAGGCAATTTCATCAAATGGAATCCAGCAGTAAAAACTGCTTCTGATCGCGAGATGATTTGGCAGGGATTACTGGATGGCCGCATTGATGTCGTGGCAACAGATCACGCCCCACACACCCTCGAAGAAAAACAAAAACCATACAAAGACGCCCCGTCAGGCGGTCCGCTGATTCAGCACTCTCTTCTTGCGATGCTCGACTTCTACCATCAGGGAAAAATCTCTCTCGAAGGTATTGCCGACAAAATGAGCCATGCCGTTGCCGACATCTTCAACATACATAAGCGCGGCTATATTCGCCCCGGCTACTATGCCGATCTCGTGCTGGTTGATCTGAACGATCCAACTACAGTGACGCGTGAAAGCTTGTTGTACAAATGCCGCTGGTCTCCATTTGAGGGACATACCTTCAAATCAACCGTGGTCAGCACATTTGTCAATGGCAACCTCGTTTACGACAGAGGACAGCTCAATGACAACACCCGTGGAATGCGATTAACATTCGACAGATGAAGAGGCTGACGATACTGGTTTTGTTCTTTTGTGCGGGATGTTCAGAAAACGAACAGCGCAGTGCTGAGGTCCTCGATGAAGAAAAGATGGCCTCAGTTCTTGCTGATGTTCAGTTGCTCGAAGCCGCATATACCATAGAATTCGCCAGATCAGACTCTTCCCGTCAGTTGATGGAACAATACTACAATCA
>JBEAZL010000322.1:0-4982 GCA_041170085.1 Bacteroidota bacterium | reverse complement strand
CCGCTGTGCGACGGCAGTCACCGGAAAATCGGCTTTTCATAGTTTCTTATCTGTCCGGTTTCGGCCAGTGGTCGCCGACTATAAAACCTCTTGAAATCTCATGACCCTGCTCGTTGACCTGAATGAGCAGCAATGCCTTGTGGCTTTGTGCAAAGTGATCTCCGACATATTGAATGAGTTGTCGTCCATTCATCGAATTGATGAATAGCGGTGATTCTTCGACAGGACTGATCCACTCATTTCTGGGCAGCGAAAGCCATTGTCCCGTTTCACCATCGAGGGCGTGAATATCACGGGCTCTCATGTACCAGCCTCCGGGCACTTGTCCGGAAGCTCCAGCAGGCAGCCGATGTCGTCCGAGCTGATCATGCGGGAAGAAGAGATAGCCCTTAAGCCATCCACTCGATTTGATGTTTTTGACCCCCAATTGGTTTAGCAGTTCTTTTCCTGTTTTCGTTTCAAACACTGAGAGCTGTTGGTCCATTCTTTTCAATCTTGCCCCGAGGTTATCAGATCCGTTGGGTCCTATCCAGTAGTCGTGCACCGTTGAATTCTGTGAGCCCAGATAATATTTGCAGGAAACTTCGAAGTGGTATGTCGTTGATGTCGGAATGTGTTCTGCAATGAAATCCACTTCAGTGGCAGTTTTGCCGTTGATCTGTATCTGAATATTGTGTCCGATAAGCCGGAAATTCGGGCTGTTCGACATCCAGAATAAAAAGAGTCTTTCATATATCCTGCCCAGAATTTCATTTTCAACTGGCTTCATGAAGTGTTCGAGCTGAGATGAATCCAGCATGACTTCCCGGAGCCAACTCGTTTCCTGAGCGGAGAAATTCTTAAGCTGGTCTGCTGTGAATAGTCCCGGATATCCGGCCAGCATTGGTCCTGAGCAAATCATCCAATGAAGATCGCGGTAATATTTCAGCTTATGATGCATTACCGGCAGGCTGGTATCTTTGCGGAAAATTGAATACATGAGGTTGGTAGATTCCGTGCCCCATCCATTCCTGAGAATTTCCATTTTTTCATGGAATGAAAAGTACATCATCGAAATTGAATGGAGTCAGTTCAAGCAGTCGTACAAGATTGGTCATGATAGCGTGGAGGGCATGGATGGAGTGAAGCGGATAATTTCTGATAAATTTCTTGAAGGTGTTAAAGAGGAATTTCAGAATATGCACCGACATTTTTCAGAAGCATTTCAATCGACACAGACAACATGAATAACGATTTGATGGTGAAGATTTCACTTGGCGTGAACGCCCTGCTCATTGCTGCGGTAATCTGGCTTTTTGTGAGAACGGGCAAGGGTGATTCAGGCAGTTCACTGCCGGAGGCTCAGGACATTCCGGTTGCGTCGGCTTTTGCTGACACTTCAGGAGTGCGCGCACCGGTAGTTGCTTTTGTGAATGGAAATACGGTTTCAGAACAGTATCTGCTCATTCAGGAGCACAATGATGAGTTCATGCGCAAAATGAAACTCGCGGATCAGAAGCTGGCCGGAGAAAAGAGAAAGAGGGAAGACGAACTGAAAAAATGGGAGTCATATTTTCAGGAGAATCCGAACATGTCTGAAGATGACTATGCCATGTATGAATCGCAGGTTTATCAGCTGAGAGCGGAACTCGACAGCTTGCAGCGCGTTGAGCAGTCGAAGCTTGAGAAAAGCGGAGATATGATGCAGGAAGAAGTGGTAAAGCATATGGATGAATTCCTTCAGGCCTACGCTGCCTCACGGGGAATAGATTATGTGTTCAACTATTTTCCCGACACCCGGATCATGCTGTACGGCAGCCCTGCCTATGATGTTACCGCTGAAGTGCTCGCCGGTCTTAACGAACAATACCTGAAAGAGAAAGAGCAGAATAAGGAGGAAGAATGACCATTGCTGAACAAAAACTGCAGCAGAACATAGCCGAGTATGTTCTTTTCGTGTGGCAGATGGAAGATTTGGTGAGGGCTGTGTACTTTGATGCGCAATCACTGGAAGATTTCATCCGTTCGTACACTCCGGATGATACCACTTATGAGGCTGAGATGCGTTGGTTCTCAGGGCTGATCGAGAAAATGAAGAGTGAACGAGTGGAAAAGAAAGGCCACATCAACGAAGTACACGAAATACTCTTTGAACTTTTCTACCTCCACAATACCCTGCTCAACATCATTAAGGAGAAGACTTACCTGGATCTTTACAGGGAGGCAAAACCCAATATTGAGGCCTATCTCGAGAAGTCGGGTGAAAAATCCGTGAATGATGTCGAGGCGTGTTTTGTAGGCCTGTACGGACTGATGCTGCTGCGATTGCGCAAAGAGCCGGTATCAGCAGAAACCGAGGCTGCCATGCGTACGTTTTCCAATATGCTTGCGCGTCTTGCCCACCACTATAAGGTAATGAAAAAGGGCGAACTGAATTTCGCCCTTAACTAAGTCGTTATTTCTCAGAAACTGTTTTACGCGCCGTTCATTATGACAACAGGCGCTGTCGCAGTATGAATTCAAATTGCTGATTCTGTCGGGTCAGGTGCTGAATCATGGCTTCTCTGGCCATCATTTCCCTGAACTGGTTCCAGGCTTCCTTCACCATGGTTGAAATTTCTTTCATGTTGAATGGCTTGGTCAGTATCCGGAACACTTTCCCCTTATTCACCGCCTCAACTATTGGCACCAGTTCTGTGTATCCTGTGAGCAGAATGCGCTGAACGTGCGGATAGTCGCGGGAAATTGACTCCAGAAATTCCACCCCTGACATGCTGGGCATGTTGTGGTCAGCGATGGCGATATTGATCTTTTCTTTTTCAATCAGGTTGTATGCATCAACCGGGTTTGCCGCCACGAATATTTCGAACTGATCGCGAAAATTGGCCCTGAAGGAATCAAGGTTTGCCTGATCGTCGTCGAGATAAAGGACCCTTGGCTTAAAGTCCGGATCCATTTCAGGAAGCTGGGGGAGTGGGATTCCTAATGTCATGTTAGCAAATGTTATTTGCCACTTTCTACGCATAAACCCATTGCGGGTTACATCAGACCCCGAAAATGCAGGATTTTCAATACCCTCCATGATAGTGGCGGGATGATTTCCCGGCAACCAATGCCTGCTATCCCTGCATCACGTTCTTGTATATCAGCTCCTTCACCCTCTCAGGTATAGGCAGCAGTCCGAGCTTTTTGGCCGTTTCAACCGCTTCCTGATCGCTACCCACGATATAGTTTGGTCTTTGTTTATCCCAGATTATCATCGCCTCACTTAGCTTCGGGCGAATGGTCTTGGAGAAGTAGTTACCGATCTGCATCTCATCGTATGAAAAGTTTACCCTTGCATAATCTGCCAGCTTTTTGCTGAGTGATGCCGCGATTGTCTTGTTGCGGTCGTTCTGGAGCCTCTCATTCAGGATGATCAGATACTTGGGAGGGATGCCGATGAGATACGCGTGCAGCAAATACCAGTATGCGTTTCTGAACTCAGATTGAAATGTGTCGGAGGAGAAATATGGTTTGATGCCGTCGAATTCTGACGCGTCGTAAACAATCCACCTGTCGAAGTGCTTGGTGGGCACAAAGTCAGAGTCAAGCACATAATTGTGACTGAGGTAGGCCCTTTTTTCAACCATTACATACTCCTTATTTCTGATTGAGGGGTCAGTACTTTTTGAAGTGCCGATGCGAAATCTTGCCCTGTAGTAGTCGCGATGTGCTTTCCACTCAAAATCCGGGAGCCCCACAATGAGGTATGCAATCAGTGCGAAACGGATGGCATGGTTCACATCTTCGGGGTGGTGGAGCGGATTGTCGGGTTCAAGGCCACACATGGCTCTCATTGAAAATTTGTCTGGTGGAATACCCAGAACATCCGTTATCTTGGAGTCAATGATCACATGTTCGTTCTCGACAACATCAAAGACGGAGTAGAATTCATTCATCCCAAAGTCGAGGTTGTCGATGGTCTCTATAATCTTATCCACTGATACCCCTGAAGTGTATTTGCCGGAGCATTGTTTGATTGCACCATAGGCGAATTCGGGATAGAAGTTGCTGCCGTCATTGAGAAGCTTGTCCCGGACGGCATCTATTGTCTTACAGAATTCATGAATTTTCCTGGACAGATTTCCCGAGGGGCGGCCGTGCATCTTTTCATAGTCGGCGGTGAGGCAGTTCAGTAACACCCTCCAGTTAGGGTACGTGATTTTGCGGCCAGCAGTAACTAAGCTATGCTGATTCATAAAGGTTTTTGTTAAGTAAGTTGGGGCCCTGGTGAGCCGGTGAAACGAATATACCGAACAATTTTCACCAGCCCTCCGAATTCCAAATTTTGGAAAAATGGGGGTCTGGAATGAAAAAATGCTTTATAGAGGGCGATTTCGGGAAAATTCGGGATTGGGTCTCGCGGCTTTCCGTTTAGCTTTGACATCCATCAATTTCTGAAATCATGATACGCAGACCATTCAATCTCAAAGGCTGGATAGAGGAAAACCGCGATCTTCTGAAACCCCCTGTTGGCAACAAGAATCTGTACAAGGAGGCGGGCGACTACATTGTGATGATTGTTGGTGGTCCAAATGCCCGTAAAGACTATCACTACAATGAGACAGAAGAACTGTTTTATCAGGTAGAGGGCGACATTGAGGTCGGCATTCAGGAAGATGGACAGGCCGTTACCATTCCTATCCGCGAGGGGGAAATGTTTCTGTTACCTGCCGGGGTACCTCATCAGCCGAGGAGAGGAGCAAATACTGTCGGACTGGTTATTGAGTGCAAGCGCGATGACCGTGAGATGGAAGATGGGCTTCAGTGGTATTGCGAGAAGTGCAACAACAGGTTGCACGAGTATCGCTTTGTGCTTCATAATATTGAGACAGACTTCCTGCCCAGATTTCGGGAGTTTTATGGAAGTGAAGATCTGCGCACGTGCAAAAAGTGTGGCCATGTGATGGAGGCCGATCCACGGTTTGTGTGATCCTGTGCAACCCATTGGTTGTCAGTTT
>JBEAZL010000321.1:0-2554 GCA_041170085.1 Bacteroidota bacterium | reverse complement strand
CAAAAAGTCAGCAGGATTCTTTGTTGAGCGCGGTTGAACGGGGTGTGGTAACACTGATTGGTGCTACAACCGAGAACCCTTCATTCGAAGTCATCAGTCCGCTGCTTTCAAGATGTCAGGTTTACGTATTGCGAAACCTCGATGAATCAGAGTTGCTCAAGCTTATTTCAAAGGCATTGAGCGAAGATGAGGAGTTGAAAAAAGTTCCGGTGGAATTGAGAGAGCACAGGGCTTTGCTGCGGGCTGCGGGTGGTGATGCCAGGAAGTTATTGAATACACTTGAACTGGTCGTTACCAATCTTGATGGCAATCCGAAGGTGATTACAGATGAAGCAGTGCTGAAGATTATTCAGCAGAACCCGACGAAGTACGATAAGACCGGCGAGATGCACTATGACATCATTTCCGCGTTTATCAAGAGCATCAGAGGAAGCGATCCGAATGCGGCAGTATATTATCTGGCGAGAATGGTCAGCGGGGGAGAAGACCCGAAGTTCATTGCCCGACGCATGCTCATACTCGCTTCAGAAGATGTCGGTCTGGCCAATCCGAATGCATTGCTGATGGCAGATGCGACCTTCAGGGCGGTAGAGAACATTGGCTGGCCGGAGTCGAGAATCATACTTAGTCAATGTGCCATATATCTCGCCACATCCGCTAAGAGCAACAGCGCTTACGTGGCCATCAATGATGCGCTCGCAGAGGTGGAGCGAAGCGGCGACCTGCAGGTTCCCATGAGCATCAGAAATGCACCCACTAAACTGATGAAAGAACTGGGCTATGGCGATGAGTACAAATACGCTCACTCATACGAAGGCAATTTTGCCGAACAGGAATTTCTTCCTGAAGACATTTCAGGCAAGACATTTTATTCGCCCGGCGGCAATCAGCGCGAGTCAGGAATCAGAGATTGGCTGAGGAAACTCTGGAAGTCGAAGTACGGTTACTGATCATTTCATATTCTGAAGAATGCCGCGATTGATGTTTGAAGCAATCGCAGGACCTTCATAAATAAATCCCGTGTACACCTGCACCAGGGAAGCCCCTGCATTCAACTTGTCGATGGCATCCTGTGCATTGTGGATACCACCAACACCGATGATGGGAAATGCAGCGTTACTTTTTTGTTTCAGATACCTGATCACCTCAGTGCTTCTGTCAGTAACCGGTTTTCCGCTCAGACCGCCTGCTCCGATGTGCTTAACCTCTGCTTCGTCTGTTCTGAGACCTTCACGCGATATGGTGGTGTTCGTAGCAATCACTCCGGCAATTCCGGAAGTCTGCACGATCTCAATGATATCATCAAGCTGATGTTCTGTGAGATCAGGTGCTATTTTCAGCAGAATGGGTTTAGGCTTATCAAGTTTTTTATTCTCATTCATCAGGCTTACCAGTAACTGAACGAGTGGTTCTTTTTCCTGTAATGCGCGCAATCCGGGCGTATTCGGAGAGCTTACATTGACCACAAAATAGTCCACCACATCCTGAAGATCGTGAAAGCTTCTGATGTAATCATTCACTGCATCTTCATTCGGAGTGACTTTATTCTTGCCGATGTTACCGCCGATGATGATCCTGCTTTTTCTTTTTTTCAATCGAAGGGCAGCGGCTTTTGAACCCTCGTTGTTAAAGCCCATGCGATTAATGAGTGCTTCATCTGCAGGCAAACGAAACAGCCTTGGTTTGTCATTGCCCGGCTGTGGCAGAGGAGTAACCGTGCCTATCTCGATAAAACCAAAACCGAGTGTTTCAAGGTCATCTGTCCAGCGCGCATCTTTATCGAAACCTGCAGCAAGTCCGACAGGATTCGGAAAATCAAGTCCGAACAAATGAGTGTGCAAACGCTTGTCTTCAATGCAATACCAGCGACGAAACAGATATCGCATGCCAGGAATGCTGAGTGCAAAAGACAGTGCGTCCATAGCGAGGTAGTGTGCTCTTTCGGGCGAGAAGAGAAAGAAGACAGGTTTGATGAAATTCTTATACATGGTTGGCAAAATTAGACAGTGTCGCCGAATAGCGGGTTGATAACTCTGTTGATAGTTGATTGACGTTTGGCCAACGCAGCCTTTACGTGCGGATAACTTTGTGTGACAGTAGTAGTAAACCAATTGATTACACTATGCTTGCCATTTTTGGAAAAAAGAAAATCACTACTGAGAGGACTGCTTCACACTTTGTGAACACCATGCTGGAGACCGTGGAGAAGGGTTTTCCCGAGGTAGCCGGATTTATAAATGATAGCCCGGAATTTGTTGTTTCACCCAGAATCGACGCTGATGATTACGGTAAATTCCTGATGATAGTTGTAGCTGGAAATTTCAGTTATCTGTCTTCGCACTTTCAGGAAAATCAGGACAGGGAGATCATTAAAGCCAGCATTGAAAAGCTTGCTCCTGTTTTTGAAATGTCCACAGTGCAGTTCGAAGACAAGGTGAAAGAGTACAAAGATTTTATGTCGCGCGTGAATTCACCTTCGAAGAACACTCTCTATGCTATGTCAAAGGCTGTATTCTTCAAATACAACCTCAACGATTATCAGGAGGAGTACTTC